>NZ_JBSFTY010000069.1:0-45093 GCF_053591515.1 Streptomyces sp. NPDC003011 | reverse complement strand
GAACGGTGGGGCCCTTCGACATCGTGCCCGGTGAGGCACTGGCGGAGGATACGAGATTCGAACTCGTGAGGGGTTGCCCCCAACACGCTTTCCAAGCGTGCGCCCTAGGCCACTAGGCGAATCCTCCGCGGCAAACAATACAAGACGTTGAGGAGTGCTCGCGAACTCGTTCCCCCCGCTCAGATCCTGTAGCCTTGGCGCAGCCCCTCACGCGGCGCTATCTGACTGAACTCCCCCAGGGCCGGAAGGCAGCAAGGGTAGGTCGGCTCTGGCGGGTGCGTGGGGGGCGTTCGCGTTCCCGGGCGGGCTCGGGCGGGGCTGGTTGTCGGTGGGCGCCTATAACCTCGTAGGCGTGTCGTCTCTCGCGTTGTACCGCCGCTATCGCCCGGAGTCGTTCGCCGAGGTCATCGGACAGGAGCATGTCACTGACCCGCTGCAGCAGGCGCTGCGGAACAACCGGGTCAACCACGCGTACCTGTTCAGCGGTCCGCGCGGGTGCGGGAAGACGACCAGCGCGCGGATCCTGGCGCGGTGCCTGAACTGCGAGCAGGGGCCGACGCCGACGCCGTGCGGGGAGTGCCAGTCCTGCCAGGACCTGGCGCGGAACGGCCCTGGCTCCATCGACGTCATCGAGATCGACGCCGCTTCGCACGGTGGTGTGGACGACGCCCGTGACCTGCGGGAGAAGGCGTTCTTCGGGCCTGCGGGCAGCCGTTACAAGATCTACATCATCGACGAGGCCCACATGGTCACGTCAGCCGGCTTCAACGCGCTGCTGAAGGTCGTCGAGGAGCCGCCGGAGCATCTGAAGTTCATCTTCGCGACCACCGAGCCCGAGAAGGTCATCGGGACCATCCGGTCGCGGACGCACCACTACCCCTTCCGGCTGGTGCCGCCCGGGACCCTGCGCGACTACCTCGCCGAGGTCTGCGGGCGCGAGAACATCCCCGTCGAGGAGGGCGTACTGCCGCTGGTGGTGCGCGCGGGCGCGGGCTCCGTGCGTGACTCCATGTCCGTCATGGACCAGCTGCTGGCCAGCGCGCGGGAGGACGGCGTGACGTACGCCATGGCGACCTCCCTGCTCGGGTACACCGACAGCTCGCTCCTCGACTCCGTCGTCGAGGCCTTCGCCACCGGTGACGGCGCCGCCGCCTTCGAGGTCGTCGACCGGATCATCGAGGGCGGTAGCGACCCCCGGCGGTTCGTCGCCGACCTGCTGGAGCGGCTCCGGGATCTGGTGATCCTCGCCGCCGTGCCGGACGCCGCCGAGAAGGGGCTCATCGACGCCCCCGTCGACGTCATCGAACGGATGCAAGCCCAGGCCGGCACCTTCGGCGCCGCCGAGCTGAGCCGCGCCGCCGACCTCGTCAACCAGGGGCTCACCGACATGCGGGGCGCCAACTCGCCCCGCCTCCAGCTGGAGCTCATCTGCGCGCGCGTGCTGCTGCCCGCCGCGTACGGCGACGAGCGGTCGGTCATGGCCCGCCTCGACCGCATCGAGCGGGGCGTGCACTTCTCCGCGGGCGGCGCTCCCGCGATGGGGTACGTGCCGGGTCCGGAGGCTCACGGGGGAGCGGGCGCCGGCACGGGCGCGGGCGCGGTGGGCACACCGGCACCGCCGGTCCCCACGGGCACCGGTCCCGCCGCGGTGCGGGCCGCCGTCCGAGCTTCGGGCGGGCCGGCCGGTGGTACGCCGGCGAGTGGCATGCCGGCCGGGGCCGGTGCCGCCGCGCCGGTGGGGCACGCGGCCCCTGCGGCCGGCCAGGGCGGCGTTGCTCCGGGCTACGACGTCTCGGGCCCCGGTGCCGCCGCCGACCAGGCAGCCGCATCGGGCGTCGGGCCGGCCGCCGTCGCGGGACCGGGACCGGGACGGGGACCGGGACCGGCCGCAGCCGCGAATACGGCCGCATCCACCGGTCCGGCATCCACCGGTCCGGCATCCACCCGTCCGGCACCCGGTCACCCTGGCGGCGGACAGCCCGAGCAGCCGCACCCGTCCGAGCAACCGCACCCGTCCCCTACGGCATCCGCTCCCGCCCCCGCCGCTCCCACCGCGCCTGCCCCCGGCGCCTGGCCCACCGCGGCTCCCGCAGGCGGTGCCCGACGCCCCGGTGGCTGGCCCACCCCCGCCTCCGCGGGCGGCGTCCGCCCCTCACCGGCACCGAGCCCACCGCCCGCACCGGCATCCGCGCCCGCACCCACCCCCCAGACCGCACCGCCCCCCGGTGCCCCTGCCGCGTACACGCCCCCGGCCGGCGGCCTCGACCCCCGCATGCTCTGGCCGAACATCCTCGAAGCGGTCAAGAACCGCCGCCGCTTCACCTGGATCCTGCTCAGCCAGAACGCCCAGGTGACCGGCTTCGACGGCACGACACTCCAGCTCGGCTTCGTCAACGCCGGCGCCCGTGACAACTTCCTGAGCAGCGGCAGCGAGGACGTACTGCGCCAGGCGCTGGCCGAGCAGTTCCACGTGCAGTGGAAGGTCGAGGCGATCGTCGACCCGTCGGGCGGCGGCTCGGCACCCCCGGCGCCCGGCGGATCCCCCGGCTTCAACGGAGGCGGCGGCACCGGCTACGGCCCGGGCGGCGGTGGCGGTGGCGGTGGCGGTGGCGGTGGTTACGCCGGCGGCGGCGGAGGCGGTACGTCTCCTCAGCGCCCGGCGTCCCCCCAGGCGGGCGCCCCCGCCGGATCCGCTCCCTCCGCCACGGCATTCGCCCCCGCGGCCGGCGCTGCCCCGGCCCCCCGGCCCTCCGCCCCCGAACCGCCGCCCCCCGTCTCCCCCGAGGACGACACCCCCGAGGACGACGACCCCGACCTCGACGAGTCCGCCCTCTCCGGCCACGAACTCATCGTCCGGGAGCTGGGAGCGACGGTGGTGGAGGAGTTCTCCAACGAGTAACGAGTAGCGACGACCGGTCAGGGCCCCGGACCCTCCGACCCGCCCCTCTCGGAGGAACCCACAACCAGCCCACCCCCACCCCTTCGGAACCCCGCACAAAAACCCCGTTAGGCTGGCCCCTGTGAAGGTCCTCGTCATCGGCAACGGCGCTCGCGAACACGCCCTGTGCCGTTCCCTGTCCCTCGACCCCGACGTCACCGCGCTGCACTGCGCCCCCGGCAACGCCGGTATCGCCGAGGTCGCCGAGCTGCACCAGGTCGACGCCCTCGACGGCGCGGCCGTCTCCGCGCTGGCCGTGCGACTCGGCGCCGACCTGGTCGTCGTAGGCCCGGAGGCGCCGCTCGTCGCCGGGGTCGCCGACGCCGTGCGGGAGGCGGGCATCCCCGTCTTCGGCCCCTCCGGGGAGGCCGCGCAGCTGGAGGGCTCCAAGGCATTCGCCAAGGAGGTCATGGCGGCGGCCGACGTCCCCACGGCCCGCTCGTACGTGTGTACGACCGCCGAGGAGGTCGCCCGGGCCCTCGACGCCTTCGGTGCCCCGTACGTCGTCAAGGACGACGGGCTCGCGGCCGGCAAGGGTGTCGTCGTCACCGCCGACATCGAGGCCGCCAAGGCGCACGCGGCCGGCTGTGAGCGCGTGGTCATCGAGGAGTTCCTCGACGGCCCCGAGGTCTCCCTCTTCGCCATCACCGACGGCGACACGGTTCTGCCTCTCCAGCCCGCCCAGGACTTCAAGCGCGCGCTCGACGGCGACGAGGGGCCCAACACCGGAGGCATGGGCGCCTACTCCCCGCTGCCGTGGGCCGACCCGAAGCTGGTGGACGAGGTCATGCAGACCGTCCTGCAGCCGACCGTCGACGAGATGCGCCGCCGTGGCACCCCCTTCTCCGGCCTGCTCTACGCCGGTCTCGCGATCACCTCGCGCGGCGTACGGGTCATCGAGTTCAACGCCCGCTTCGGCGACCCCGAGACCCAGGTCGTCCTCGCCCGTCTGAAGACCCCGCTCGCCGGCATCCTGATGGCCGCCGCCACCAGCAACCTCGGCTATCTGGAACCCCTGCGCTGGAGCGAGGACGCGGCGGTCACCGTGGTCATCGCCTCGCACGACTACCCCGCCACCCCGCGCACCGGCGACCCGATCACCGGCCTCGACGAGGTGGCCGCCCAGGACGCCCCGCACGCGTACGTCCTGCACGCGGGCACCCGGCAGGACGGTGACGCCGTCGTGAGCGCGGGCGGTCGTGTCCTGTCCGTGACGGCGACCGGCAAGGACCTCTCGGAGGCCCGCGAGCGCGCGTACCGGGCCGTCGGCCGCATCCGTCTCGACGGCTCCCAGCACCGCACGGACATCGCGGCGAAGGCGGCGGGGGCGGCGGGGACGTAACACCCCGGCTCGGGCGGGGGGCGTAACGCCCCGGCTCGTCCCGCCGCTGAGAGGACCCGGGTGAAAAGCCCGGCTCCGGTCAACCCGACAGGCCTCGCATCCGTCTCAGGATGCGGGGCCTGATCCTTGCTTTCCGTCATCCACCTTTCCCCAAAGCCATTCCATCGAGTGACCGATGCCCCATCCGGCTGACGGGGGCCGGGGCCCCAACTAGGGTGCGGCGCAAGCGTTCCGGCACTTGGCCCACCGGCATTGCGATGTCAGTGGTGGCTGCCACAGTGGGGGAGTGGGCAACGCCAGGAGAGCCAGACGGCCAGGACAGCAGGGAGGGGGCGAGGTGAGGTCGTGACCGGTATGGGTGTGGAGGCAGGAGCGCAGGCCGCGCGGCACCGGGCACTCGCCGTGCTGCGCGTCCGCAGCCGGGCGCTTGCCGTGGCGCTGCTGCCCGCGGCCGTCGCCGTGGTGCTGTTGGCCGGCGGTGCCACGGACCACTTCGTGGGCCGCGGCTGGAACACGGCCCGCTGGACGGTGAACGGGGCCGCGGTGCTCGTGCTGCTCGCCGCCGCCGGCATCGCCCTGGTCGTCTCCCGCGCCCGGCCCGCCGTCAGCCCGACGGTCCCGATCGCCGAGCAGTCCGCGCCCGACCTGTACCGGATGGTGCGCGACCTCGCCGACCGGCTCGACGTTCCGGCCCCCTCCGCGATAGCGCTCACCCCCGACTGCGACAGCTGGCTGGAGGACCGCACCCACCGGGCCCACGGCCCGCCCCCGCGCGAGGACCAGGACGAGATAGCGGGCGTCCGCGGCGCCCACCGCCGGGCCACCGCCGCTCCGGTGCTGGTCATCGGCTCCCCGTTCCTGTGGTGGATGCGTGTCGGCGAACTGCGCGCGGTCCTCGCCCCAGTCGTCGCCGGTACGGGACCCTCGGCGCACCCGGACATAGCGGCCGCCCGCCGGTTCGTCCGGGGCCTGGACGCGGCGGTGGCCGTGGCCTCGGAGCCCGGCCGGAACCCGCTGACCCGTACGGTGCTGGTGGGCGTCGGCTGGGTCGCCCGGCTGCTGCTGCGGAGCTGCCGCGGCCATGCCGCCGAGATGGAGCGCGGGGTCGCCGCGGCGGCGGCCGAGCGTGCACAGGCTGTGGATTACGGCCTGAGGATCGTCGCCCAGGAGCAGGTGGGGCTCGCGTACGCGGGCTGGGACCGGCTGCTGACCAAGGTCGCGCTGCCCGCCTGGCGCATGGGCCGCTGGCCCTCCCGGCTGGACGCGGGTGTCGTCGCGGCCCTGACCGAGCTGTCCCGCCGGGACCGGCTGGCCGAGGGATTCACCTCCCGGCTGGGCGAGCGCCCCGCCTGTGACCTGCTGGAAGAGCCCGGCGCGGTGGATGAGGCGGCCTCGCTGCTCGCCGCCCGTCTCTTCCACGGCGGCCCCGCGGAGCCGGGCCCGGACTGGTCGCCGGTGGACTGGCAGGAGTATCCGGACGAGGTCGTCGACCGCAAGTGGCGCACGGACGCGGCCCGTCTCCACCGCGTCCTAGACACCCTCGGCGTCCGCCGCTCCCCCGACCCCGCGTCCCCGGCCCCCGCCGCCCCCAACCTGGCCCGGGTCATCGACCACCTCACCGACCCGAGCCCCCCGGCCGACGGCACCCGAACCGCGTCCACCGAAACCGCGTCCAATGAGACCCACCCCTTGGCCGGGCACACCAAAGCCGAAGCCAAAGCCGAGGCCGAGGCCGAGGACCACGGAAACCGAAACCGCCCCGCCGTATCCGACGAGGCACTCCCCGGCGCGTCCGCCCTTCCCGACAGCGCCCCCCAGCACTCCGCCGCCGCACAGCACGGGCCCTACGGCCACGACTATGACGACGACCTCCCCCGCGAGAGCGAGCGCGGTGCGGCCCTGGCCGCTGGTCTCAGTGCCGAGCTCGCCCGGGAGGAGGCCTCAGCCTCCCCGCAGGCAGACGCGGCTCCGCCCGCCCCGGGACAGGGCAGTCCCGACACCGCACTGTGGGACGACGGCATGCTGCCGCTCTTCCCCCTGCAGCCGCCCCGTACCGGACGCGAGCTGCTCACCGACCACGTCACCGCGATGGTGTGCTGCGCCGCGATCGACAACGCCGGCGCGACTCCCGGCCTCGACTGGCTCGACGGCCCGTCGCTCCTGGTCAACGGCGAACGCGCGACCGACCTGACCTCCCGCGTCCTGAGCCTCGTCGAGGACGGTGATCCGGAACCCCTGCGGATCTGGCTGATCGAGGCGGGCATACGCCCGGAGAAGCCGGTCCGCCTCGGCTGACGAACGCCCGCCCGCGGACCCAGCCCCCGCCTCCCGCCCTCCTCTTAAGCGGATCCCCCCGTTCCACTTCCGGTCAATTCGCAACGAGTAGTGACAGCTCGCATGCGGAATGTGATGTGCTGGAATCCTTCGCGCGCACCGCAAGAGCTTGCGACATACGACAGGCGCACACCACGCGACAAGCGCCCGCAGCGAAGACCGCACAGACCGCACAGACACCGCAGAGGCAGAAGAGACCGCGCACACCACACCCACACCGCACCTACACCACACGCACATACGGGGGCACGAGGGAGGGAAGCGACCATGGCACCGAAAGCGGGACCCGAGCAGATCCGCCGCTGGGAGTCGGGAGCACTCGCGCACGCCGTGACGGATCCCTTCGGCCAGGGACCCGTCCCCTGGCTCCGCGGCAGCGTGACGTACTTCGACGACACCGGCCAGATGGTCCCCTGGTACGTGGACCCGGCCCAGCAGCCGCCCGGCGCGGGCACCAGTACACGTACGGGCACGGGCACGGGTACGCGTACGGACCGGCACCGCGTCCCCGCCCCCCGCTCCACCGGAGGCCCCCGCTCCGCCGACGACGTCCACCGCCAGATCAAGGGCTTCACCTCCACCGGCGCGGTCACGCCCGGCGAGGCCGTGGACTTCCACGTCACCGTCGACCCGCCGCAGCAGTTCGGCGTCGACATCTACCGCATCGGCCACTACGGCGGGGACGGCGCCGCCAAGATCACCACCAGCCCCCGGCTGTCCGGGATCGTCCAACCGCCGCCCCTCGCCGCCGACCGCACGGTCTCCTGTCACCACTGGTGGCTGTCCTGGCGGCTGCAGATCCCGTCGTACTGGAGCGTCGGGGCGTACGTCGCCGTCCTCACCACCGCGGACGGCTACCGCTCCCACATCCCGTTCACCATCCGGGACGACCATCCCGCGGACCTGCTCCTGCTCCTGCCCGACATCACCTGGCAGGCCTACAACCTCTACCCGGAGGACGGCCGCACCGGCGCCAGCCTCTACCACGCCTGGGACGAGGAGGGCCGTCTGCTCGGAGAGTCCGAGGCGGCGACGACGGTCTCCTTCGACCGCCCGTACGCGGGCGCCGGCCTCCCCCTCCACGTCGGCCACGCCTACGACTTCATCCGCTGGGCCGAGCGCTACGGCTACGACCTCGCCTACGCCGACGCCCGCGACCTGCACGGCGGACGCATCGACCCCACCCGCTACCGGGGCCTGGTCTTTCCCGGCCACGACGAGTACTGGTCGCAGGCCATGCGCCACACCGCCGAGCGGGCCCGCGACCACGGCACGTCCCTCGTCTTCCTCTCCGCCAACACCATGTACTGGCAGGTGGAGTTGAACGCCTCTCCGTCGGGCGTCCCCGACCGCCTGCTCACCTGCCGCAAGCGCCGGGGGCCGGGCAAACCCGTGCTGTGGCGCGAGATCGACCGGCCCGAGCAGCAGCTGATCGGCATCCAGTACGCCGGCCCCGTCCCCGAGCCCAGCCCGCTGATCGTCCGCAACGCCGACCACTGGCTGTGGGAGGCGACCGGCGCGCACGAGGGCGACGAGATCGGGGGCCTGGTCGCGGGCGAGGCCGACCGCTACTTCCCCCGCGTGCCGCTGCCCGACCACGACGAGCGCATCCTGCTCGCCCACTCCCCCTACACCGACGCCGAAGGAACCGTCCGCCACCAGGAGACCTCCCTCTATCGGGCCCCCTCCGGCGCCCTGGTCTTCGCATCCGGGACGTTCGCGTGGTCCCCGGCCCTGGACCGCCCGGGCCACGTCGACCAGCGTGTCCAGCGAGCCACCGCGAACCTCATGGATCGCATCTGCAAGCGAGACTGACCGCCCACCTGCCAGTCCCTCTGCCAGTCCCTCTGCCAGTCCACCTGTCAGTCCCTCTGCCAGTCCCTCTGCCGGTCCCCCTGTCCGGAGCCGGACTCCCGTACGGGAGAATCGAGTGACTTGGACAAACCACGGGGAGGAACCGTGTCCGGATTCGTCGAAAAGCCCGAGCCGCTTCAGGTTCCGGGCCTGGTGCACCTGCACACCGGCAAGGTGCGCGACCTGTACCAGAACGAGGCGGGCGACCTCGTGATGGTCGCCAGCGACCGCATGTCGGCGTACGACTGGGTGCTGCCGACCGAGATCCCCGACAAGGGGCGCGTCCTTACGCAGCTGTCCCTGTGGTGGTTCGACCAGCTCGCCGACCTGGTCCCCCACCACGTCCTGAGCACCGAACTGCCGGCCGGCGCCCCCGCCGACTGGGCCGGCCGCACCCTGGTGTGCACCTCGCTCCAGATGGTCCCGGTCGAGTGCGTGGCCCGCGGCTACCTGACCGGCTCCGGCCTGGCCGAGTACAACGAGTCCCGCACGGTCTGCGGCCTCGCCCTCCCCGAGGGTTTGGTCGACGGCTCGGAACTCCCGGGCCCGATCTTCACCCCGGCCACCAAGGCCGCGGTCGGCGAGCACGACGAGAACGTGTCGTACGAGGAGGTCGCCCGGCAGGTGGGTGCCGAGACCGCCGCCCAGCTGCGCCAGGCCACCCTCGCCGTGTACAGCCGCGCCCGCGACATCGCCCGGGACCGCGGGATCATCCTCGCGGACACGAAGTTCGAGTTCGGCTTCGCGGGGGAGACGCTCGTCATCGCCGACGAGGTCCTCACCCCGGACTCCTCCCGCTTCTGGCCGGCCGACCAGTGGCAGCCGGGCCGCGCGCAGCCGTCGTACGACAAGCAGTACGTCCGCGACTGGCTGACCTCCTCCGAGTCCGGCTGGGACCGGGGCAGCGAGCAGCCCCCGCCGCCGCTGCCGGACCGGGTGGTGGAGGCGACCCGCGCCAGGTACGTGGAGGCGTTCGAGCGCCTGACGGGCACGAGCTGGCGCTAGCGGCACGAAAAGACCCCGGTCCAGTGGACCGGGGTCTTGTTCACACGAGCGGACGACGAGGTTCGAACTCGCGACCTCAACCTTGGCAAGGTTGCGCTCTACCAACTGAGCTACGTCCGCACTGCGCGTGGCGCGAGAGCAACTATACCCAACCTCGCTCGCGCGCGAGGCGTACCGCCGTGTGCCGGTTCTCCGCCCCGAGCTTGGAGACGGCCGACGACAGATAGTTCCGTACGGTCCCCTGTGACAGCGCGGCCCGCTCGGCGATCTCCGCGACGGGCGCTCCGTCGGCGGCGAGCTCCAGCACCTCCGCCTCCCGCGCGGTCAGCGGTGAGTCCCCGGCTGAGATCGCGTCGGCGGCCAACTCTGGGTCGACGTAGCGGTTTCCGTGGTGCACCGTGCGGATGATCTCCGCGAGCCGCTGGGCGCTGACGGTCTTCGGGACGAATCCGCGCACACCCGCCTCCAGGGCCCGCTTCAGATGCCCCGGCCGCCCATGACTGGTCACGATCAGCACCCGGCACTCGGGCAGCTCGGCCCGCAGAGATGTGGCGACCTTCACACCGTCCGCGCCGGGCATCTGCAGATCGAGTACGGCGACGTCGGGCGCGTGGGCCCGCGCCATGGCCAGGGCCTCGGGCCCCGTCGCCGCCTCGGCCACGACCAGCAGATCGTTCTCCAGCGACAGCAGCGCGGCGAGCGCCCCCCGGATCAGATGCTCGTCATCAGCGAGCAGCAGCCGCACGGGAACCGTCACGATCCGACCTCCTCCGCACCCGCCACCCGACCCGCACCTGCCGCGCCACTCATGTACGCCGCGCCGACCGCGCTGCTCCCGGCCCCCGCAGACCCAAGCACTCCCGCAGGCCCGGCGACTCCCGCGTGCTCCGCCCCCGCGTGCCCCGCCCCCGCCAACAACGGCACCTCCGCCACCACCCGGAACACGCCCCCCTCGGCGAACCCCGCCTCCAACGTCCCGTTCACCGCGGCCAGCCGTTCCCGCAGCCCGGCCAGCCCCGACCCTCCGCTTCCACCAAAGGCGCCACGAGAGGCGCGAGATGCGCCACGAGAGGTGCCGCGAGAGGCCCCACCGGACACCGCGGCTGCCTTGCCCGAGGCCGGACTGGAGAATCCGCCGGGGACCCCGCCGGGGACCCCGCCGGGGATCCCACCGGAGGCCCGCCCCGAGGCTTCACCGGACGCCCGTCCCAAGCCCCCGCCAGAGGTCTCGGGGGTTTCGCCGGAGACCCGCGCCCCGTCGTTCTCCACCGTCAGCACCACCCGCTCCTCCCTCACCCGTACGGCCACCGTGCACCACTCGGCGTCCCCGTGCCGCAGCACGTTGGTCGTCGTCTCGCGCACCACCCACCCGAGCGCCGACTGCACCTCGGCCGGCAGCCCGGAAGCCCCGCCGCCGGTCACCTCGCGTCGCAGTCCCGCAGCCCGACCGCCGGCAACCGGACCGTCCGCGGCCCGACCACCCGCCGTCTGACCACCCACGGTCTGACCGTCCGCAGCGTCGACGCCGATCACCTCGCACCGGATCCCCGTGGCCGTCAACACCCCGTGTGCTCCGGCGAGTTCGACCCCGAGGTCGGCCTCGCGGTACCCCCGTACGACATCCCGCACCTCCCGCTGCGACTCCCGCGCGATGCGCTGCACCTCGATCATCTGCTCCACGGCCTCGGCGCGCCCGCGCCGCGCCAGCTGTACGGCCAGCTCGCTCTTCAAGGCGATCACGGCCAGGTTGCGCCCCATCACGTCGTGTAGGTCCCGTCCGAACCGCAGCCGTTCCTCGGCGACGGCGAGCCGGGCCCGGGTCTCGCGGGCCGCGTCGAGTTCGTAGACGGCGTTGAGGAGCCAGACGGAGAAGACGGCGGTGAAGGCCAGCCCCCCGGCGCCGAGCAGCACCGCGAACGCCGTGGCGAACGCGGCGGGAGCGGGCAGGCCCATCGGGAACGCCACCAGCGCGGAGCCCGCCGCGAAGCCCGCGACCAGCGCGTACACGCGCCGCCGGTCGCGTACCCCGAGGGAGACGAAGCCGGCGCCGAAGGTCAGCGTCAGCCCGTAGAGCGTGCCCGCCGCGGTGTCGACGCCCTCGCCCTCAGGCCCGCGTTCCGCGACGGCGAGGGCACCGACCGCGACCACCGCGGTGACGGCGGACAGCAGTCCCAGCAGCCGTACGGGCTGGGGGCGACGGCCGCGGGTCCAGTCCAGCGCCCGGGACGCGGTCACCGCGCAGAGCGCGCTGTGCACACCGGCCGGCACCAGCAGCAGGACCGCGAGCACCCCTCCCACCTGGCCCAGGACCGCCAGCCAGACCGCCGCCGCCTCCAGCACCGCGAAGGAGTGGAACGACCATCGCGTGTACGTCTCCACCTTCGCCGGCGTGGTCTTCCCCCGCCACCACCCGCCCGGCCCGCGCATCTCCGTGCCCCCGTCCCCGTCCGTGCCGTCCGTCAGCGCCTCGGCTCCCAGCGGAACCACCGCCGTACAGCAAACACGCCGAACGCGGTCCAGGCCAGGGCGACCATCACCGGACCGACCGCCTCGTAGACGGAGAGGTCACCCGTCCAGCCCGCGCGGACCAGCGTGATCACCGGTGTCAGCGGCAGCAGTTCGAGCACCGTCGCCACCCGGTCGGGCAGCAGTTCCAGCGGTACGGCGATCCCGGAGCCCGCCATCGAGACCATCATCATCGGCAGCGAGGTGACCTGCGCGCTCTCCACGGTGCGGGTGAAGCTCGCCGTGAGGGCGCCCAGGGACGCGCACATCACCAGCCCCATCAGCAGCCCGACGACGGCGAGATGGGGCGCCCGGGGAGCCGGCACGTCGAGCAGGACGGCGCAGCCCGCCGCGAGGATGAGCGACTGGACCAGCCCCGTGCCGACGCACGGCAGCGCGGCCCCGGCCAGGATCTCCCGGTCCCGCAGCTCACCGGTGCGCAGCCGCTTCAGGACGAGTTCCTCGCGCCGCCCGACGAGCACGCCGATGAGCGCCGAGTACACCGCGAACAGCAGGGAGAAGCCGATCGCGCCGGGCAGCAGGACCAGCCCGATGCTGAGCCCGGAGTTCCCGAGGTCCATGTCCGCGATCAGCGACCGCGCGGTGAACGGCAGGAGCAGCGGCACGAACACGGCCGCGACGATCATGCCCTTGCTGCGCCCGAACAGGGTCAGCTCGGCCCGCGCGAGGGCCGCCACGCGCCCCGCCGGAGTGGTGACGGCCCCGCTCATGCCGCACGCTCCTCGTCAGCCGCGAAGGATCCGGACGTCGCCGCGAAGGAACCGGACGCCCCCGACGCGCCCCCGCCGGACCCGGTCCGCCCGCCCCCGCCGGCCGCTGTCCGCCCGGTCCCGCCGGACCCCGTCCGCCCGTCCCCGCCGGCCGCCTCCCGCGCGATCCCCAGGAACGCCTCCTCCAGCGAGGCCGACCGCACATCGAGCCGGCGCAGCTCCACCCCCGCCTCCCTGGCCCACACCAGCAGTCCGGTGGCCGCCCGCTGGAGTTCCCGGGTCCGCAGCCGTACGACCCGTCCCGCCACCTCGTGTCCGCACACGCCCAGCTCACCGAGCGGGGGCAGGTCCCCGACGAAGTGGTCCCGGGGCAGTTCGAAGGAGATCCGCGACGGCTGCGCGGCGGTCACCTCGGCCGGGGTCCCGGCGGCCGCGATGCGCCCCTCGTGGAGGATCGCCAGCCGGTCGGCGAGATCCTCGGCCTCCTCCAGGTAGTGCGTGGTCAACAGCACGGTCGTCCCGCCGTCGCGCAGCGCGCGCACCAACTCCCAGGTCTCCCGGCGCCCTTCGGCGTCCAGGCCGGTCGTCGGCTCGTCCAGGAACAGCACCTCGGGCCGGCCGAGCAGGGCCAGCGCCAGGTCCAGGCGCCGCCGCTCACCCCCCGACAACTGCTTCACCCGTACGCCGGCCCGCCGCTCCAGTCCGACCAGCGCCAGCACCTCCCGCGGCGGGCGTGCCCCGCTCACGCAGCCCGCCCACATCCGGGCGGTCTCGGCGACGGTCAGCTCCGACGGGAAGCCGCCCTCCTGCAACATCACCCCGGTCCGCGGTCGTACGACGTCCCGTTCGGCGCAGGGGTCGTGGCCGAGGATCCGCACCCGTCCCCCGGCCGGCCGGGCGAGGCCCTCCAGCAGTTCGACGATCGACGTCTTGCCGGCGCCGTTGGTGCCGAGCAGCGCGAAGACCTCCCCGCGCCGCACGGAGAAGGTGATGCCGCGCACCGCCTCGAACCCGCCCCCGTACACACGCCTCAGGTCAGTGACCTCAATCACGTGTTCGTGTGCGTTCGTGTCCATGCCCTCAGCCTTCCGGCGGTCCGGCACCGGCGGCAGTGCGCGCTGTCATCACCGCGCATGACACATGTCAGACGCGTGACCGGGCTGGTCCTGGGCGCACGAAAAGGCCCCGGTCCACTGGACCGGGGCCTTCACACCGAGCGGACGACGAGGTTCGAACTCGCGACCTCAACCTTGGCAAGGTTGCGCTCTACCAACTGAGCTACGTCCGCATTGCCTCCGACCGGCTCTCACCGATCGGCGCGAGCACCAGCCTACCTGATCCACAACAGTGGCCGGATCGGCGGTGCAGAGCGGGTGACAGGAATTGCACACTGCGCCTTCCCCCTGGAAGGGGGATGTTCTACTACTGAACTACACCCGCGTGACTCCGTGGACCGGGCCTTTCGGCCTCGCCCCTCGGCGTGCTCCAGACTCTAGCTGACCAGGTGGGGTGCAACGCAAGTCGGTTGGGCTCAGGGCCCGATGACGGACCCTGAGCCCGTGCCGGGAGCGGCTGTCACTGTGCCGCGGCGAACGCCTCGTAGACCTTCTTCGGGATGCGCCCGCGCGCCGGGACGTCCATCTTGTTCGCCTGTGCCCAGGCCCGGACGGCCGCCGGGTCGGGCGCGACCTCCGTCTGCTGGTACGCCTTGCCCGACCTGGACCGCTTGCGGCCGGCCTCCACGTACGGCGCGAGCGCCTTGCGCAGGTGCTTGGCATTGGTTTGGTTCAGGTCGATCTCGTACGACTTGCCGTCGAGTCCGAAGGCGATCGTTTCCGCCGCTTCCGAGCCGTCGATGTCGTCGAAGAGAGTGACCACGACCTTCTGCGCCACGAATATCGGTCCCTTCGTGCGACACCTCTGCGATGACGTGCCAAGACGTCTGGGAGATGTCGACTGTCCGCCTGTTATTGGGCAAAGTATCGGCTATTGCCAATTCATTTGTACAGTGCCCGGCAATGCAATGTGAAGCTCGACTAAATCTGTCCGCGTGTCCCAGCGCAATGGGTCTGGTGCATCGATCAGGGATCTTTCCCTGAACTTTTCGTGAAGCCCCCGCTCCGATACCCGCACCGATACCGGATCGTGACAGCCGTCACGTAGATTCCTCCAACTCTACTCGCGTAGAAATTTTGTGCGGGTAGTCTGAAGACACACGCAGGAACCTGCTCAGCACCACAACACCGGGAGTGCCAGTGGCACGCGTCGTAGTCGACGTCATGCTCAAGCCGGAGATCCTCGACCCCCAGGGCCAGGCGGTGCAGCGCGCACTGCCGCGGCTGGGTTTCGAAGGCATCTCGGACGTACGTCAGGGAAAGCGATTCGAACTGGAAGTGGACGGCCCGGTCGACGAGGCCGCGCTCGCCCGCATCCACGATCTTGCGGAATCCTTCCTCGCCAACACCGTGATCGAGGACTTCACCGTCAAGGTGGAGGAAGTCGCGGAGGCCGCCAAGTGACCGCTCGTATTGGCGTCGTCACTTTCCCGGGCAGCCTCGACGACCGGGACACCCAGCGCGCGATCCGCCTCGCGGGTGCCGAGCCGGTCGCCCTGTGGCACAAGGACAAGGACCTCCACCAGGTCGACGCCGTGGTGCTGTGCGGGGGTTTCTCCTACGGCGACTATCTGCGCGCCGGTGCCATCGCCCGCTTCTCGCCGGTGATGGAGCCCCTCATCGAACAGGCGAAGGCCGGACTGCCGGTCCTCGGCATCTGCAACGGCTTCCAGATCCTCACCGAGGCGCACCTGCTCCCGGGCGGGATGCTCGGCAACGACCACCTGCACTTCATCTGCCGCGACCAGAAGCTGCGGGTGGAGAACGCGGACACCGCCTGGACCGCCGACTACACGGCCGGCCAGGAGATCGACATCCCGCTGAAGAACATGGACGGCCGGTACGTCGCGGACGAGTACACCCTCGACAAGCTGGAGGCCGAGGGCCGGGTCGCGTTCCGCTACCTGGACTTCAACCCCAACGGCAGCCTCCGCGACATCGCCGGCATCAGCAACGAGGCGGGCAACGTCGTAGGCCTGATGCCGCACCCGGAGCACGCCGTGGAGCCGCTCATCGGCACTGGCCGCACCGACGGCCTCCCCTTCTTCACCTCGATCCTCAAGAAGCTGGTCAACGTATGAGCCGGACGCCTCTGGACACGGTCGAGCACGCGGCCGCTACCCCCGACGTCGAGCTGCCCTGGGCCGAACTCGGTCTGAAGAAGGACGAGTACGAGCGGGTCGTGGAGATCCTCGGCCGCCGGCCCACCGGTGCCGAGCTCGCCATGTACTCGGTCATGTGGTCCGAGCACTGCTCCTACAAGTCGTCGAAGGTGCACCTGCGCCAGTTCGGCGAGAAGGCCCCGCAGTCCGACGCGCTGCTCGTCGGCATCGGCGAGAACGCGGGCGTCGTGGACGTCGGCCAGGGCTACGCGGTCACCTTCAAGGTCGAGTCGCACAACCACCCCTCCTACGTCGAGCCCTACCAGGGCGCGGCCACGGGCGTCGGTGGCATCGTCCGCGACATCATCGCGATGGGTGCCCGCCCGGTCGCCGTCGTGGACCCGCTCCGTTTCGGCGCGGCCGACCACCCCGACACCAAGCGCGTCCTGCCCGGCGTCGTCGCCGGCATCGGCGGTTACGGCAACTGCCTGGGCCTGCCCAACATCGGTGGCGAGGTCGTCTTCGACGCCTGCTACCAGGGCAACCCGCTGGTCAACGCGGGTGCCATCGGCGTGATGCGGCACGAGGACATCCACCTGGCGAAGGCGTCCGGCGCCGGCAACAAGGTCATCCTCTACGGCGCCCGGACCGGCGGCGACGGCATCGGCGGCGCGTCGATCCTCGCCTCGGAGACCTTCGACGACGCCAAGCCGTCCAAGCGCCCCGCCGTCCAGGTCGGCGACCCCTTCCAGGAGAAGCTCCTCATCGAGTGCACCCTGGAGGCGTTCAAGGAGAAGCTGGTCGTCGGCATCCAGGACCTCGGCGCGGCGGGCCTGTCCTGCGCGACGAGCGAGCTGGCGTCCAACGGCTCCGGCGGCATGCGCGTCACCCTGGACGACGTACCGCTGCGCGACTCCACGCTCTCGCCCGAGGAGATCCTCATGAGCGAGTCGCAGGAGCGCATGTGCGCGGTCGTCGAGCCGGGCAAGGTCGACCGCTTCCTGGAGATCTGCGACAAGTGGGACGTCATCGCCACCGTCATCGGTGAGGTGACCGACGGCGACCGGCTGGAGATCTACTGGCACGGCGGCAAGATCGTCGACGTCGACCCGCGCACGGTCGCCCACGACGGCCCGGTCTACGAGCGCCCGTACGCCCGTCCGGACTGGCAGGACGCCCTCCAGGCCGACGACGCGAACAAGCTGCCCCGGCCGCGGACGAGCGAGGAGCTGAAGGACCAGGTCCTGAAGCTGGTCTCCTCCCCCAACCAGGCATCCAAGAAGTGGATCACGTCCCAGTACGACCACTTCGTGCAGGGCAACACCGTCCTCGCCCAGCCCGAGGACTCCGGCATGATCCGCATCGACGAGGAGACCGGCCTCGGCGTCGCCATCGCGACCGACGGCAACGGCCGGTACGCCAAGCTCGACCCGTACGCGGGCGCGCAGCTGGCGCTCTCGGAGGCCTACCGCAACGTGGCGACGACCGGCGCGAAGCCGCTCGCCGTCTCCGACTGCCTGAACTTCGGCTCCCCCGAGGACCCGGCCGTGATGTGGCAGTTCGCGGAGGCCATCCGCGGGCTCGCCGACGCCTGCCAGCAGCTCGGCACCCCGGTGACCGGCGGCAACGTCTCGCTCTACAACCAGACGGGCGAGGTGGCCATCCACCCCACCCCGGTGGTCGCGGTCCTGGGCGTCATCGACGACGTCGCCCGCCGCACCCCGGTCGCCTTCCAGGAGGAGGGCCAGCTGCTGTACCTCCTCGGCGACACCCGGGAGGAGTTCGGCGGCTCGGCCTGGTCCCAGGTCGTCCACGACCACCTCGGCGGGCTGCCCCCGAAGGTCGACCTGGAGCGCGAGCGGCTGCTGGCCGAGATCCTGATCTCCGCCTCCCGCGACGGCATGATCGACTCCGCGCACGACCTGTCCGACGGCGGCCTGATCCAGGCGGTCGTGGAGTCGGCGCTGCTCGGCGGCAAGGGCGCGCGGCTGGTCGTACCGGACGGCCTCGACGCCTTCACCTTCCTCTTCTCGGAGTCGGCCGGCCGCGCGGTCGTCGCCGTGCCCCGCTCGGAGGAACTCCGCTTCAACGACATGTGCGGCGCCCGGGGCCTGCCCGTCACCCGCATCGGTGTCGTCGACGGGGACACCATCGAGCTCCAGGGCCAGTTCGAGCTCCCCCTGGAGCAGCTCCGCACGGCCCACGAGGAGACGATCCCGGCACTGCTGGCGTAAGCGGCCCACGGCGGCCCCACGACGGCGGCCCCACGGCACGGAAGGCCCCCGCCCGGCTCCTGGACGGAGTCCGGGCGGGGCCTTCTCGTGGGACGAGGTCACGGGCGGACGGCATGCGGGAGACCTGAGCCGACGCCTGTGATGCGAGGGCAGCCGCCGCCTAGGCTGACCGCCATGCCCCCGGCCAAGAAGCGCGCGCGCACCTACGACCCCGCCAAGATCCGCACCGCCGTCCTCACCCAGTTCGGCCATGTACGCGAGGCGGTCCGCGGCCTCGGTCCCGAGCAGGCGGTCCTGCCCACCCGCCTCGGGGACTGGACGGTACGGGACCTGGTCGCGCACATCGGGATGGCCCTCGGAGCCGTCGACCGGCTGCTCGGCGAGCCCGAGCCGGCGGGGCGGGCCGGAGCCGTGCTCGACTGGCCCGCCGCCATCGGTGCCGACGCCGCGGACATCGCCGGCCACGCCCGTGGGCTCGCCGAACGGAACCCGGACCTCGACGCCCACCTCGCCGACGTCGAGCAGCGCTTCACCGCCCGCCTCGCCGCACACCCCGGCACCCGGCTGCTCGCCACCAGCGCCGGCGCCCTGCCGCTCGCCGACTACCTCGTCACCCGCACCGTCGAACTCGTCGTCCACACCGACGACCTGAACGCCGCCGTCCCCGGCCTCGGCATCCCGTACGACCGTCAGGCGCTCGCCGCCTGCACCCGCCTCCTCGCCGACACGCTCGCGGCGAAGGCGCCCGGCGGCTCCACCGAGGTGCGGATCCCGCCGTACGCCGTGGTGCAGTGCGTCGAAGGGCTCCGGCACACCCGCGGCACCCCGCCCAACGTGGTCGAGACCGACCCGCTCACCTGGATCCGGCTCGCGACCGGACGGGTGAGCTGGCAGGACGCGGTCGAGGAGGCGAAGGTCAGCGCGAGCGGGGAGCGGGCGGATCTGGGCGCGCTGCTGCCGCTGCTGGCCTGAAGCACTGCCCGCGCCACCCGCCCGGACGCCACCGGACGCCACCCGACGCCACCCGGACGCCACCGGAGCGGAACCAATCACCCCGCTCGCTCCGTCGAAGCGGCATGGACCAGCAGAGGCAGCAGAGGAAGAAGCAGCGACTGATCACGACAGCGGCCGTGGCGCTCCTCCCGCTCGCGGCGGCCTGCGGCGGCGAGCAGGCGGACAGCGGCGAGCAGGCGGGCAGCGGGGAGGTGAGCGCCGAGCGGCCCGTCACCGACGTCCGCTGGAACATCGACCGCGTCACGGCGGACGGCGCGGCCCAGCGCGCCCAGGGCGAGCCGCACCTGACCTTCGACCGGAAGACCGGCAAGGTCGCCGGCCGGCTCGGCTGCAACCACGTCAACGCCACCGCCACGGTCCGCGACGGACATATCACCCTGGGCCGCCCCTCCACCACCCGAATGATGTGCGACACCTCACTCATGAAGACCGAAAGGGCACTGCTGACCCTTTTCAACAGCACCCTCAGTTACCGGGTGGATCAGGAAACCCTCACGCTGACCAGCGAGAACGCAACGACCGTCCACGCGGTCGCGGCCGACTGATCCACACGTTTCCGGTATCCCCAATTCGGACCAGTGCACGATCTCGCCTACACTCGGTTGCGTGCCACGTGGTGACGGACGACTCAGTCATGATCTGCTCCCCGGTGAGAAAGGCCCCCAGGACGCGTGCGGCGTCTTCGGTGTCTGGGCTCCCGGCGAAGAGGTCGCCAAGCTCACTTACTTCGGGCTCTACGCCCTCCAGCATCGAGGCCAGGAATCCGCGGGAATCGCGGTCAGCAACGGCTCCAAGATCCTCGTCTTCAAGGACATGGGTCTCGTCTCCCAGGTCTTCGACGAGGCCTCGCTCGGTTCGCTCCAGGGTCATATCGCGGTCGGACACGCCCGCTACTCGACCACCGGCGCCTCCGTGTGGGAGAACGCCCAGCCGACGTTCCGTGCCACCGCGCAGGGTTCCATCGCGCTCGGCCACAACGGCAACCTGGTCAACACGGCGCAGCTCGCCGAGATGGTCGCCGACCTCCCGAAGGACACCAACGGCCGTTCGACCCGCGTCGCGGCCACCAACGACACCGACCTGCTCACCGCGCTGCTCGCGGCCCAGGTCGACGACGACGGCAAGCCGCTGACCATCGAGGAGGCCTCCGCGAGGATCCTCCCGCAGGTCAGGGGCGCCTTCTCGCTCGTCTTCATGGACGAGCACACCCTGTACGCGGCCCGTGACCCGCAGGGCATCCGCCCGCTGGTCCTCGGCCGCCTGGAGCGCGGCTGGGTCATCGCCTCCGAGTCCGCCGCCCTCGACATCTGCGGCGCCGCCTACGTCCGCGAGATCGAGCCGGGCGAGTTCGTCGCCATCGACGAGAACGGCCTGCGCACCTCCCGATTCGCGGAAGCGAAGCCCAAGGGCTGCGTCTTCGAGTACGTCTATCTGGCCCGCCCGGACACCGACATCGCCGGCCGGAACGTGTACCTCTCCCGTGTGGAGATGGGCCGCAAGCTCGCCAAGGAAGCCCCGGTCGACGCCGACCTGGTCATAGCGACTCCGGAGTCCGGCACCCCGGCCGCGATCGGCTACGCCGAGGCGTCCGGCATCCCCTTCGGCGCCGGCCTGGTCAAGAACGCGTACGTCGGACGTACGTTCATCCAGCCCTCGCAGACCATCCGGCAGCTCGGCATCCGGCTGAAGCTGAACCCGCTGAAGGAAGTCATCAAGGGCAAGCGTCTGGTCGTCGTCGACGACTCGATCGTGCGCGGCAACACCCAGCGCGCCCTGGTGCGCATGCTCCGCGAGGCGGGCGCGGCGGAGGTCCACATCCGGATCTCCTCCCCGCCAGTGAAGTGGCCCTGCTTCTTCGGCATAGATTTCGCCACCCGCGCCGAGCTCATCGCCAACGGCATGACCATCGACGAGATCGGCACCTCGCTGGGCGCCGACTCGCTGGCCTACATCTCCATCGACGGCATGATCGAGGCGACCACCATCGCCAAGCCGAACCTGTGCCGCGCCTGCTTCGACGGCGAGTACCCGATGGAGCTCCCGGACCCCGAGCTGCTCGGCAAGCAGCTCCTGGAGACCGAGCTGGCCGCAGGGCCCGCCGCCACGGCCGCGTCCGACGCGATCCGCCGCCCGTAGCCGCCGGTCGCCGGTCCGACAGCCCGCCCTCCCCGCAGTACGACACGAAAGTTCTCCTCGTCATGCCTGAGACCCCCAGTGCCGAAGGCGGCGCCGCAGCGGCGTCATACAAGACCGCCGGTGTCGACATCGAAGCGGGCGACCGCGCCGTCGAGCTGATGAAGGAGTGGGTGAAGAAGACACAGCGCCCCGAGGTCCTCGGCGGCCTCGGCGGTTTCGCCGGCCTCTTCGACGCCTCCGCCCTCAAGAACTACGAGCGTCCCCTGCTGGCCTCCGCCACGGACGGCGTCGGCACCAAGGTCGACATCGCCCGCCGGCTGGGTGTCTACGACACGATCGGCCACGACCTGGTCGCGATGGTCATGGACGACATCGTGGTGTGCGGCGCCGAGCCGCTGTTCATGACCGACTACATCTGCGTCGGCAAGGTCCACCCGGAGCGGGTCGCCGCCATCGTCAAGGGCATCGCCGAGGGCTGTGTCCTGGCCGGCTGCGCCCTGGTGGGCGGCGAGACGGCCGAACACCCCGGTCTGCTCGGCCCGGACGACTTCGACGTCGCCGGCGCCGGTACGGGCGTGGTGGAGGCCGATCACCTGCTCGGCCCCGACCGCATCCGTAAGGGTGACGCGGTCATCGCCATGGCGGCCTCCGGTCTTCACTCGAACGGGTACTCGCTCGTCCGCCACGTCCTGCTGGACCAGGCCGGTCTGTCGCTGGACGCGCGGATCGAGGAGTTCGGCCGCACGCTGGGCGAGGAGCTCCTGGAGCCCACCAAGATCTACTCGCTGGACTGCCTGGCGCTGACCCGCACCACGGCGGTGCACGCCTTCTCGCACATCACGGGCGGCGGACTCGCCGCCAACCTGGCCCGTGTGATCCCGGACACACTCCACGCGGTCGTCGACCGCTCCACCTGGACCCCCGCCCCCGTGTTCGACCTGGTCGGCACGGTCGGACGCGTCGAGCGGCTGGAGCTGGAGAAGACCCTGAACATGGGCGTCGGCATGATCGCGATCGTCCCGCAGGACTCGGCGGACGTAGCCCTGGCGATCCTGGCCGACCGCGGGGTCGAAGCCTGGGTGACCGGCGAGATCACGGACCGTGGCGACCACGGGACGGGTGCGGAACTGGTCGGCGACCACGCCTGACCGGACCCTTGCGGTGGCGAGGAGAAGGCCGGTGCGCAGCCCGTGACGGCAGCACAAAACCCGGTCCGGCGCGTAAGCGCCGGACCGGGTAGAGCACAGCTAAGCCGCCGAGGACATCACGCGCCACGGCGTTGAGACGCAGGACCGGACGGGTCGTCCTCGTCCTCGTCGTCGTTGTACAGATCCGCGTACTGGGCGTACGGGTCGTCTTCCTCGTCGTCGTCCTCGAACGGCTCGCCATTCGGCGGCTGACTCGAAGTCGAAGCGCCCAGCTCGCTGGCCAGACGCGACAGGTCTGTCCCGCCGCTGTTGTACTTCAGCTGGCGGGCGACCTTCGTCTGCTTGGCCTTGGCCCGGCCGCGCCCCATGGCTCGACCCCCTCGGTGACGGGGCTCGACGGCCCCAGAGTCTTGACACGCGTTCATGATCTGGAACGGACTCTCCGTGGAGAGACCGGTCCGTAGGGCTTCCACGGTACCTGAGCCCACGCCCATACGGTACGTCGCCCGCAGGACGTGCCTGGACCCAGAACCCTCGGGGAGCCCCGTCCCCGCTGGTCAACCGCGATTTTAACCACTTCTCGGCAGGCGACCCGCCGACGGACGTGAGAGTTCTCTCCCCGTGCGCGCCGACGGGTACCGGTCGCACCCGCGAGGTGCCGCTCAGCGCCCCCGGCGCCCCTCCGCCATCCGCTGCTCGGCGATCCGGTCGGCCGCCGCGGCCGGCGGAATCCCGTCCGCCTTCGCACGTGCGAAGATGGCGAGCGTGGTGTCGTAGATCTTCGCCGCCTTCGTCCGGCACCGCTCGAAGTCGAACCCGTGCAGCTCGTCGGCGACCTGGATGACGCCGCCGGCGTTCACCACGTAGTCCGGCGCGTAGAGGATCCCGCGGTCGGCGAGGTCCTTCTCGACGCCCGGGTGGGCGAGCTGGTTGTTGGCGGCGCCGCAGACGATCCGGGCGGTGAGCACGGGCACGGAGGCGTCGCTCAGCGCCCCGCCCAGCGCGCAGGGGGCGTAGATGTCCAGGCCGTCGACCCGGATCAGCGCGTCGGTGTCGGTCACGGCGCGCACGCCCGTCGGGTGCTCGTCGAGGATCCGCAGGACGGCCTCCGCGCGCACGTCCGTGATCACGGCCTCGGCGCCCTCGTCGAGCAGGTGCCGCACCAGGTGACGGCCGACCTTGCCGACGCCCGCGATGCCGACCGTACGGCCGCGCAGCGACGGATCGCCCCACAGGTGCTGTGCGCAGGCCCGCATGCCCTGGTAGACGCCGTACGCGGTGAGCACGGAGGAGTCGCCCGCGCCGCCGTTCTCGGGGGAGCGCCCGGTCGTCCAGCGGCACTCGCGGGCCACGACGTCCATGTCGGCGACGTACGTCCCGACGTCGCACGCGGTGACGTACCGTCCGCCGAGCGAGGCCACGAACCGGCCGTAGGCCAGCAGCAGCTCCTCGGTCTTGTCCCGCTCCGGGTCCCCGATGATCACGGCCTTGCCGCCACCGTGGTCCAGACCGGCCATGGCGTTCTTGTACGACATCCCGCGCGCGAGGTTCAGCGCGTCGGCGACGGCCTCCGCCTCGCTCGCGTACGGGTAGAAGCGCGTGCCGCCGAGCGCGGGGCCCAGGGCAGTGGAGTGGAGGGCGATGACGGCCTTGAGACCGCTGGCGCGGTCCTGGCAGAGCACGACTTGCTCATGACCGCCCTGGTCCGTGTGGAACAGGGTGTGCAGTACATCAGCAGGTGCGCCGGTTACGTCGGTCACGGTGGTGACTCCTGAAGTAAGTAGCGGCGGTCGGGAGGCCAGCTCCCGTGCGGATGGCGGGGGCTGTGAGCACGAGATTAGAGCCTGCGCGCCCCGTCATCCGAGCAGTGCTCGGGATCCCCTGCTCCCGGCGTGCGTCCGTGCGACGATTTGCATGGTTTTCCCGCTCGTCGTGTGCGGGTTCAGCAGGTTTTCCTGGCAGACGGCGGGGGAGGGAGCAGGCGTGCCCAAGGTGTCCTCCGTGATCGTCCCGTACGCGACCTATCTGCGCGTGTACGAACCGCTGGCCGCCTTCCCCGAGCCGGAGCGCGGCCACTGGGCGCGTTACGCCCGCCGCCCGGACCGCCCCTCCTACCAGGACGAGCTGCGCCGTTCCCTGGCCGACCTGCTGCCCACCCCGCCGATCCCGGTGCCGGTGCACGAGAGCGGCGACGCCTTCGTGCTCGACGTGGACGGGGTCGTGTGCGTGTGCCCGTGGCGCACCCGGCTGCGCGGCTGGCAGGCCCTGGACGGGCTCCCCGAGGAGCTTCCGCCGCCCGTCCTGGACGCGGTGCTGCCCCCGGTCGTACGGCGGCAGGCGGCCCAGGACTACGAGCGCTGGCTGGCCCGCAACCCGGACGCGCGGCCCTGGATCCGTACGGCGACCTGGCAGGTGCCGCTCAACTGGTTCGTGCTGGTGTCCGACGAGGAGCGGCGGTTCGACGAGGGCTCCGGCGAGATCCCGCCGATGCTGCGCTACCGCACGCCCATGGTGCAGGCCCGCAGGCGCGTGGCCAGGGGCCTGCGGGCGCTCAAGGACGCCATCGACGAGGGACCGCTGATCGACGGGCTGATCGACGTGGGCCGCTGGCTGGAGGAGTTCCATCCGCGCTCGCTGGTGGAGCTGGACTACGGCGGCCTGGTGCACGCGCTGCCGGCCGGCGAGCTGGAGGACGACCACTCGGCGGCCGACGTGGCCGAGGGGATCGAGGCGCTGCGGCACGGTGACGGGCCCGCGGCGGGCGAGGCGTACGGGCGGCTCGTGGAGCGCTGGCGGTCGGTGCGGGACCGCAGGTCGGCGAACTGAACTCGCCTCGGTAACGAACTGACGTTTGACCTGGCGCCCGTTTTGGGGTTTCGTCCTCGGACCGGCGTATGTCCTGAGGTGTCGTCAGCAAGGGACGTAGGTCCCGATCCGGGCGTTCGTCCCAAGTGTGTCAAGGGTGACGGACCGCACGTACGCGGCCCTTGCGTCCCTTGCCCCTCCTCATGCCAAAATAGGACAAGGAGTCCGGGGAGGACTCCTTCCGTCCTGTTGCATCGTGATGTGGGCGGAATCTCAGCATTGCACTGCTTTGGGGGGTCTGATGACTCCTGATCGTCCTGTGACTGATCGTCACAGTGGCGTGACTGTCCGCTATGGCATGGTCCATCGGCTTCCGTCGCTGATGAACACCTGGAGGGGCAATTCCATCGGTTTGGCCGACGCGGCTGGACAGATGGTGTAGTTGTAGTGCCGAGGACAAGCCGTTCGTCCTATAACCGACTCGACTCGCGTCCGCCATTTCGGGCAACGCGGGTCAAGGTGCAGAATTTAGAGGAAAGAACCGAGAAGGTTCGGTTCTCCCGAGGAGGCCGCTCATGACCGCTCGCACCCCTGATGCCGAGCCGCTGCTGACCCCGGCTGAGGTCGCCACGATGTTCCGCGTCGACCCGAAGACGGTCACGCGGTGGGCGAAGGCCGGCAAGCTCACATCCATCCGCACGCTCGGCGGGCACCGCCGTTACCGCGAGGCTGAGGTCCGCGCTCTGCTCGCGGGCATCCCGCAGCAGCGCAGCGAGGCCTGAACAACTGAATAACCGGGCAAAACCGGCAGGTCCCCCACGTGCCGCAGCGCCCACGCCATAGCTCCGAACGACGCGGGTCTGCCCCAACAGACCCCTCGCCCAAGCCCTTTGGGGGGCTCTCAGCACAGCACGCCGGGTGCGTCGTAGATCGCGCTGGACTCCGCCGGGTCCAGCGCGATCTTTTTTGTGCGCGGAACGTGGGGAGAGGGGCGGCCCTGTGAGCGGCCTTGTCGGAGTCTGGGGAGGGGTGTCGGATCTGCTGTGGACACCCTCTGAGGCTGGTGCAATTGCACATATTAAATTGACCAGTTGTAGGTGAGGCGTAAGTACCGCAGTTTCAAAAACTCATGCGGTGACACCCGTCACATGCCAGAGTCCTTTTGCCTCTGGCTCATGTGCGCTAGAGGAGGCACGGGTTCCGGCGTTCGACGGCGGCCGGGGCCGGGAGCTGTCGGGGGTCACGCGGGGGCGGGACTCTCGTCCGCGACGCCCGCGCCCCGGTCCGGCGTCCGGGCGGCCGTCGGGGTCTGTGGAGCCTGTGGAGCCTGCGGGGCGGAATCCATCGCCAGCCGCAGCAGGCGGTGGCAGATCGGGCAGTGGCGCGTCAGATGGCGGTAGGAGGAGGCGGCCGCCAGATGTGCCCGCAGCAACGCCCGCGTCTCGTGCCTGCCCGATGCCGCCATACGCCACCTCCGGAGTCCGCAGGGAAGCGAGCCCTGGTCTCTGGGTACCGGCGGAACGAGGCGCCGTCAAGACGGCGTGGGGCCCCGCGGGGGCTTCGCGCCGGAGGGCGGAACGCGAGAGAGCCCGGGTCCGAAGACCCGGGCTCTCTCGATTACTGCGGTCCTGACGGGATTTGAACCCGCGGCCTCCACCTTGACAGGGTGGCGAGCACTCCAAACTGCTCCACAGGACCAGGTTTCGCAGGCGATTCGTGCGGTGCGCTGCGAGACGAAACTGTACAGGAGGGTGAGCCCCGGGTCGAACTCACCCGGGGTGCGGGCCCGGTCACGGGGCCGCCGCGTCGATGGCCTTCACGATCCGCTTGTCGGAGACGGGGTACGCGGTGCCCAACGCGTGCGCGAAATAGCTGACCCGGAGTTCCTCGATCATCCAGCGGATGTCCAGGACCGAGGACGGGACCGGGCGGCCCTGCGGCATCTGCTCCAGCAGCCACGCGTACTCGTCCTGCATCTCGTGGACCTTCTCCATGCGTGCCGTGTCCCGCTGGACGTTCGTCGGCATCTGCTGGAGCCGCCGGTCCGCGGCGACCAGATAGCGCATCAGGTCGGGCAGCCGGCGTATCCCCGCCTCCGTCACGAAGCCCGGCTTCACGAGGGCGTCCAGCTGCTTGCGTACGTCGGCCAGGTTCGGCAGCAGCACGGGGCTGCGTACGGCCTTCAGACGGCGCTCACAGGCCTGCCAGGCCGCCAGGACCTGCTGCACCTGATCCACCGCACGGACTGTCGTGTCGACGATCTCCGCACGCACCTTCTCGTAGAGCTTGCGGTACGACTCCTCGTCCCACGCCGGACCCCCGAAGTCGCCCATCAGTTTGTCCGCCGCCGCCATCGCGCAGTCGTCGAACAGGGCCTGGATCGTCCCGTGCGGATTCGCGGACAGGGCGAGCTTCTGCGCATTGGTCAGCTTCTCGGACGCGAACTTCGCGGGGTTGACCGGGATGGCGCGCAGGATCAGCCGCCGGGTGCCCTTCCACATCGCCTCGGCCTGCTCGGCCTCGGTGTCGAAGAGCCGGACGGAGACGGTGTTCGCCGTCGGTCCGTCGTCGACCAGCGCCGGGTACGCCTTCACCGGCTGCCCGGCCCGGCGCGTCTCGAAGACCCGGGTCAGGGAGCCGATCGTCCAGTCGGTCAGGCCCGTGCGCTCCAGGGACTCGCCGCCCTGCCGCTCGGCGGTGGCCGCGGCGGCCTGCGAGAGGGCCTTGCGCGCCTTCGGCCTCAGCTGGAGCTTCAGCGCCTGAAGGTCCTTGTCCTCGGCCAGCTTGCGGCGCCGTTCGTCGACGATCCGGAAGGTGATGCGCAGATGCTCCGGGACCCTCGACCAGTCGAAGTCGTCGGCGGTGAAGGGGACACCGACCATGCGCTTCAGCTCGCGGGCCATGGTCGTGGTCAGCGGCTCCTGGAGGGGGACCGCCGTGTCCAGGAACCGCCGCGCGAAGTCCGGCGCCGGCACGTAGTTGCGCCGGATCGGCTTCGGCAGGGACCGGATCAGCTCGGTGACGAGTTCTTCCCGCAGGCCCGGGATCTGCCAGTCGAAGCCCTCGTCCGTGACCTGGTTGAGGACGTGGAGCGGGATGTGGACGGTGACACCGTCGGCGTCCGCGCCCGGCTCGAACTGGTAGGTCACCCGGAACTTCAGCGGCCCCTGGCGCCACGCGTCCGGATAGTCGTCCTTGGTGACCGCCTGAGCCGACTCCCGGATGAGCATCTCGCGCTCGAAGTCGAGGAAGTCGGGCTGCTCGTGCCGCTTGTGCTTCCACCAGGAGTCGAAGTGCGCGCCGGAGACGACGTGTTCGGGGACCCGCTGCTCGTAGAAGTCGAACAGTGTGTCGTCGTCGACGACGATGTCCCGGCGCCGCGCCCGGTGCTCCAACTCCTCGACCTCGCTGAGGAGTCTGCGGTTGTCGGCGAAGAACTTGTGGTGGGTACGCCAGTCGCCCTCGACCAGGGCGTTGCGGAGGAAAAGCTCCCGGGAGGTCTCCGGGTCGATCCGGCCGTAGTTCACCTTCCGCTGCGCGACGATCGGCACGCCGTACAGCGTGACCTTCTCGTACGCCATCACCGCGGCCTGGTCCTTCTCCCAGTGCGGTTCGCTGTACGTCCGCTTGATCAGGTGCTCGGCGAGCGGCTCGACCCACTCCGGCTCGATCTTGGCGTTGACCCGGGCCCACAGCCGGGAAGTCTCCACCAGCTCGGCGGACATCACGAAACGCGGCTGCTTCTTGAACAGGGCGGAACCGGGGAAGATCGCGAACTTGGCGTTGCGCGCGCCCAGGTACTCGTTCTTGTTGCCGTCCTTCACGTCCTTCATGCCGACGTGCGAGAGCAGGCCGGCCAGGAGGGAGACGTGGATGCGGTCGGCGGGCGCGTCGTCCTCGTTGAGGTGGACGCCCATCTGCTTGGCGACGGTGCGCAGTTGCGAGTAGATGTCCTGCCATTCGCGGATGCGCAGGAAGTTCAGGTACTCCTGCTTGCACATCCGGCGGAACGACGAGGACCCGCGCTCCTTCTGCTGCTCGCGCACGTACCGCCAGAGGTTGAGATAGGCGAGGAAGTCGCTCGTCTCGTCCCGGAAGCGGGCGTGCTGCTGGTCGGCCTGGGTCTGCTTGTCGGCGGGGCGTTCGCGCGGGTCCTGGATGGACAGCGCGGCCGCGATGACCATGACCTCGCGGGCGCAGCCGTTCTTGTCGGCCTCCAGGACCATCCGGGCCAGCCGCGGGTCGACGGGCAGCTGGGCGAGCTTGCGGCCCAGCTGCGTGAGCCGCTTGCGTACGTCCTTCTGCTCCGGGTCCAGCGCGCCCAGTTCCTGCAGGAGCTGGACGCCGTCGCGGATGTTGCGGTGGTCCGGCGGGTCGATGAAGGGGAACTTCTCGATCTCGCCGAGACCGGCGGCGGTCATCTGCAGGATGACGGAGGCGAGGTTCGTCCGGAGGATCTCGGCGTCCGTGAACTCGGGCCGGCCCTCGAAGTCCTCCTCGCTGTACAGCCGGATGCAGATGCCGTCGCTGGTGCGCCCGCAGCGGCCCTTGCGCTGGTTGGCGCTGGCCTGCGAGACCGGCTCGATGGGCAGCCGCTGGACCTTGGTGCGGTGGCTGTAGCGGGAGATCCGGGCGAAGCCGGGGTCGATGACGTACTTGATGCCCGGGACGGTCAGCGAGGTCTCGGCGACGTTGGTCGCCAGAACGATCCTGCGGCCGGTGTGCTGCTGGAAGACGCGGTGCTGCTCGGCGTGCGAGAGCCGGGCGTAGAGGGGCAGGACCTCCGTGAACCGGTACTTCTTCTTCTCCAGCGCGTCGGCGGTGTCCCGGATCTCCCGCTCGCCGGACAGGAAGACGAGGATGTCGCCCTTGCCCTCGGCCATCAGCTCCTCGACGGCGTCGGTGATCGCGGTGATCTGGTCGCGGTCGGAGTCCTCGCCGTCCTCTTCCAGGAGCGGCCGGTAGCGCACCTCGACGGGATAGGTCCGGCCGCTGACCTCGACGATCGGCGCGTTGGAGAAGTGCCGGGAGAAGCGCTCGGGGTCGATGGTCGCGGAGGTGATCACGACCTTCAGATCCGGCCGCTTGGGCAGCAGCTGGGCCAGATATCCCAGCAGGAAGTCGATGTTGAGGGACCGCTCGTGGGCCTCGTCGATGATGATCGTGTCGTAGGCGCGCAGCTCGCGGTCGGTCTGGATCTCGGCGAGCAGGATGCCGTCCGTCATCAGCTTGACGAAGGTGGCGTCCGGGTTCACCTGGTCGGTGAACCGCACCTTCCAGCCGACGGCCTCGCCGAGCGGGGTGTCGAGCTCCTCGGCGACGCGCTCGGCGACGGTACGGGCGGCGATACGACGGGGCTGGGTGTGCCCGATCATGCCCTTGACGCCACGGCCGAGCTCAAGACAGATCTTCGGGATCTGCGTCGTCTTCCCGGACCCGGTCTCACCGGCGACGATGACCACCTGGTGATCGCGGATGGCGGCCGCGATGTCGTCCTTCTTCTGGCTGACGGGCAGCTGCTCGGGATAGCTGACGGCGGGCACGCGCCCGCGCCGCGCACGCATCCGCTCCTCGGCCCTGGCGGTCTCCGTCTCGATCTCGGCGAGAACGGCGGCCCGGGCGTCGGACGTGCGGATCCGGCGCGCGCCTTCAAGCCTGCGCCCGAGCCGGTGCGCGTCGCGCAGGGACAGCTCGGTCAGGCGGGAGGCGAGATCGCCGAGGACGGGGGTGCCCGGTGCGGAGGCGCCGGGGGCGGGGTGCGTAGACATACGCGGTCCAGGATCTCATCCCGCGGAAAATCGTGGCGAACGCTTTTGCGTCCGGCAGTCCGGCAGCCCGGCAGCCGGCGTCCGAGTGCGAGTCCGGCGTCCGGCGTCCGGCATACAAGAAGGCCCCGATCCGGAGATCGGGGCCTTGACTGTGGCTGGGGCCGGGGTCGAACCGGCGACCTATCGCTTTTCAGGTGATCGCTCGTACCGACTGAGCTACCCGGTCACGAGGTTTCCGGGGAAGCCTCAGCGGTCCTGACGGGATTTGCTGTACCCGTTTGCGGCTGCGCCGCGGGCGCGGCCTCCACCTTGACAGGGTGGCGAGCGGGGGTGCGGGAAAGGTCGAGGGCTGGAGGGGGGAACACAAGGGCCCCGACCGTTTGGTCGGGGCCCTTGGAGGTGGTGGCTGGGGCCGGGGTCGAACCGGCGACCTATCGCTTTTCAGGTGATCGCTCGTACCGACTGAGCTACCCGGTCACGAGGTTTCCGGGGAAGCCTCAGCGGTCCTGACGGGATTTGCTGTACTCGTTTGCGGCTGCGCCGCGGGCGCGGCCTCCACCTTGACAGGGTGGCGAGCGGGGGTGCGGGAGAGGTCGAGGGTTGGAGGGGGGAACGCGAGGGCCCCGACCGTTTGGTCGGGGCCCTTGGAGGTGGTGGCTGGGGCCGGGGTCGAACCGGCGACCTATCGCTTTTCAGGCGATCGCTCGTACCGACTGAGCTACCCGGTCACGAGGTTTCCGGGGAAGCCTCAGCGGTCCTGACGGGATTTGCTGTACCCGTTTGCGGCTGCGCCGCGGGCGCGGCCTCCACCTTGACAGGGTGGCGAGCGGGGGTGCGGGAGAGGTCGAGGGTTGGAGGGGGGAACACGAGGGCCCCGACCGTTTGGTCGGGGCCCTTGGAGGTGGTGGCTGGGGCCGGGGTCGAACCGGCGACCTATCGCTTTTCAGGCGATCGCTCGTACCAACTGAGCTACCCAGCCACGAGGCTTCCGGAGAAACCTCAGCGGTCCTGACGGGATTTGAACCCGCGGCCTCCACCTTGACAGGGTGGCGAGCACTCCAAACTGCTCCACAGGACCTAGCTGTTGCGTACGACAGTGTCGCACACCGTACTGCGTGCCCCCAACGGGATTCGAACCCGTGCTACCGCCTTGAAAGGGCGGCGTCCTAGGCCGCTAGACGATGAGGGCTATCGGCCCGCCTGGGCGCTTTGCAGCGCGTCGGGGACGTGAGAAGCATATGGGATGGCGGGAGGGATCGCCAAAACGGTTTACGGGACGGGGATGGAGGGGGCGGGGGAGGACGGTGTCGGCGATGGTGTCGGGGACGGGCCGTTCGGCTGGTTCTCCTTCACGAGGTGGCGGCTGACCTCGGCCGTCGTCAGGCCCAGGCCGCCCAGTCTGATCTCGTCCCAGGCCTGGAGGCGACGGCTGTCGCGGTCCATGTAGAGGATCGACGCCTCGATGGGGTCGGGGTACGTGCCCTCCACGGCACGCAGGCCGCTGCCGCCCGTCGAGCCCTCGATCCGCAGCCGGGTGCCGTAGCGCATGACCTCCATCTCGTTGTGGTGGACATGGCCGGCCAGGACCATCGGGACCGTGCCGTCGACCTCGCGGGCCGCCGACGGTTCGTGGGCGACGGCGATGTCGACGGGGGTGCCGGCCGTCCGCTGGTCGCGCAGGGCCGAGGCCAGGCGGGCGCCGGCCAGCTCCTGGGACGCCTCGGCGCCGGGCCGCGTCGAGCGGTCGGGGGTGAACTGCGGGTCGCCGATGCCGGCGAAGCGCAGGCCCGCCACGGTCTCGGCCCGGCCGTCGTCCAGGACGTGCACGTTCTTCAGGCGGTCCAGGTAGCGCTGGGTGGTCATGGAGTCGTGGTTGCCGCGCACCCAGACGTACGGCGCCCCGAGGTCCTCGATCGGGTCCAGGAAGCCGTTCTCCGCCGCCGAGCCGTGGTCCATGGTGTCGCCGGAGTCGACGATCACGTCCACCTTGTACTGCTCCACCAGCGAGCTGATGATCTTCCAGCTCGCCGGGTTGAGGTGGATGTCGGAGACGTGCAGGACGCGGATGGTGGACGGGTCGGGCGCGTAGGCGGGGAGCGTGGAGGTGGCGTCGTACAGCTTGGTGACGTTCGTCACCAGGCGGGCCAGCTCCTTCTGGTAGACGTCGAACTCGGTGACGATGCTGCGCGCGTTGCCGACGAGGGACGGGGCGGAGGAGAGCAGGCCCGAGAACTTCGGTTCCAGGACGGACTCGGGGTTCCAGGTGGCGTACGCCGTTCCGCCCGAGGCGGCCAGGAGGGTCAGCGCCAGGCCGCCTGCCCCCAGGGCGCGGCGGGGGCGGCGGTAGACCGCCAGGCCGAGGGCGGTGGCGCCGGAGACGACGGCGACGCAGGAGCGGACGGCGAGGTCGAGGGTGCCGTGCCGGACATCCCGGCTGACCTCGTCCTGGAGGCCGGTGAGGCGTTCGGGGTGGTCGACGAGGGCCTGCGAGCGGACCGGGTCGAGCTGGTCGACGTTGACGTCCAGGCGGACCGGGGCGTGGTGGCTGTCCAGTTGCAGCGCGCCGAGCGGAGAGACGTTGATCTTCGTGCCGCCGGTGAACGACGGGCGCAGGGTCATCGTCGTGTTCATGGGACCGACCGGGGCCCGTACGTCGCCGACGATCAGCAGGCCCAGCCAGGCGCCGAGCACGACGACCGCGACCAGACCGAAGGCGCGGACCCAGGGATGCGGCTGGGGGACGAGTTCGGCGGCCGGGTGGGGGCGGCGGGTGCGGTAGTGGCGGGCCAGGACACGCGGGGCTCTGCGGAGCGGGTGCATCAGGGTGCGGACGGCTACGGGGACGCGGACCATTGGTCGCGTATGCCCAAGTCCGTGTGTGCCTATGCGGACGTGCGCATCACTCTCCTCCGGACGCCGCGTACCGGAGGACGGGCTCTGTGCTGGAGGGGACCGCCAGGAGGTCAGCCCCAGCCCAGTTCGTGGAGCCGCGCGTCCTCGATGCCGAAGTGGTGCGCCACTTCGTGGACGACCGTCACGGCCACCTCGTGCACCACGTCTTCCTTCGTCTCGCAGAAGCGCAGGGTCGGACCCATGTAGATCGTGATCCGGTCGGGGAGGACCCCCGCGTACCACTCGCCGCGCTCCGTGAGCGGTGTCCCCTCGTAGAGACCCAGTAGCTCGGGGTCGTCCGCCGGGGGTTCGTCCTCCACGAACACCGCCACGTTGTCCATGACCCGCGTCAGCTCAGGCGGGATCTGGTCCAGGGCCTCACTCACCAGCTCTTCGAACGCGTCGCGCGTCATCTCCAGCACACGGCCCATTGTCAACGACAAGTCGCGTGATCGGAGAGCCTGAGGCCCGGTCCGTCCGCCACGGGGGAACGACGGACGGACCGGGCCGCCCTGGTGTCACTCAGCTCGTGAACGAGGCGGCACGGGACACGGCGGCGGGGACGGGCCCGTGCGGGGTGAGGGCGTTCGTCACGGGGCGCGTGTCCTCTTGTGGGCGGCGGGAGTTGAACGGGTTGACTCCTTCACCCTCCACCGGAGGTGGCTGCTCGTGCGCCCCTTGTACGTACCCGTCCGTCTGGCCGCCACGGTCATGGCCGTCGCCGCTGCCGCCGGCTGCATGAGCGTGGGCGACGACGGCGGAGGCGGCAGCGCGAAGCCGTCCCGGTCGGCCGGGCCCCGGGGTGGTGAGGCGCCCGACGGCGGGGTGGCGGGGACGGGCGGCGGTGCGGGCGGCGCCGCGGTGGGCGGTGACGGCAAGCGCGGGCACGGCAAGCACAAGAAGGGCAAGGGCGAGTCCGCCGAGCCGTCGGTCTCGCCGTCGGCGAAGGCCAGCGCGTCGGCGTCGGCCGGCGGCCGGCCCCCGAAGCCGCAGAAGCCGGGGGAGCCGTCGCCGACCAGGGCCGAGCCGACGCCCACCCGGACCGTCGAACCGCAGCCGACGCCGACCCCGCCGCCCGCCTCGCCGACTCCCGAACCGACGGTCGCCGAGCCGTCGTCCTCGGCGCACGAGCCTCCGGGACCGCAAATGGTCCAGCGGGAGCCGGCACCGGAGGCGGGGGCGCCGGCGTAGTGCCCGAGCACGGGCCGTGGCGGGAGGTGAGGAGCGGCGTCAGCCGGTGGCCGAGGCCGGGGGCAACCCGTGTGGCCTGCGCCGATGGGGCTCAGTTTGCCTTCGGGGGTGGTGGGTGCGTATGGTGATAGATCGTTTGATCCCAATGCCCGGCGCCAACGCAGAGCGCGCCGTGTGGCGCGTACTCTCCTTTGCCGTGGCGGACCGCATCGAGGCGGTCGTATTGCGAAACACGGAGTTGACGGGCGCGTGCCGACGAGACTCCGGAAGGTTTCGCATACGCATGTCCATTTCCCTCACTGATCACGCTGTCGCGCCCGAGAACGGCGAGAACGACGACACGACCGGGACCCCCGAGGTCACCTTCGCCAGTCTCGGTCTCTCCGAGGGCGTCGTGCGCAAGCTGACGCAGAACGGCGTGACCTCCCCCTTCCCGATCCAGGCGGCGACCATCCCGGACGCCCTGGCCGGCAAGGACATCCTCGGCCGCGGCCGCACCGGCTCCGGCAAGACCCTCTCCTTCGGTCTGCCGCTGCTGACGCGCCTGTCCGAGGGCCACACGGAGAAGAAGAAGCCCCGCGGCATCATCCTCACGCCGACGCGTGAGCTCGCGATGCAGGTCGCGGACGCCCTCCAGCCGTACGGCGACGTGCTCGGCCTGAAGATGAAGGTCGTCTGCGGCGGTACGTCGATGAGCAACCAGATCTACGCCCTGGAGCGTGGCGTGGACGTGCTGGTCGCCACGCCCGGCCGGCTGCGCGACATCATCACCCGCGGCGCCTGCTCCCTGGAGAACGTCCAGGTCGCCGTCCTCGACGAGGCCGACCAGATGTCCGACCTGGGCTTCCTGCCCGAGGTCACCGAGCTGCTCGACCAGATTCCGGGCGGCGGCCAGCGCATGCTGTTCTCGGCCACGATGGAGAACGAGATCTCCACGCTGGTCAAGCGCTACCTGACGAACCCGGTCACGCACGAGGTCGACAGCGCCCAGGGCAACGTCACGACCATGTCGCACCACGTCCTCATCGTGAAGCCCAAGGACAAGGCGCCGGTCACCGCCGCGATCGCCTCCCGCAAGGGCCGCACGATCATCTTCGTCCGCACCCAGCTGGGCGCCGACCGCATCGCCGAGCAGCTCTGCGACGCCGGCGTGAAGGCCGACGCGCTGCACGGCGGGATGACGCAGGGCGCGCGTACCCGCGTGCTGGAGGACTTCAAGAAGGGCTACGTCAACACGCTCGTCGCCACCGACGTCGCCGCGCGCGGCATCCACGTCGACGGCATCGACCTCGTGCTGAACGTCGACCCGGCCGGTGACCACAAGGACTACCTGCACCGTGCCGGCCGTACGGCCCGTGCCGGCCGTACCGGAACCGTCGTCTCGCTGTCGCTGCCGCACCAGCGCCGGCAGATCTTCCGCCTCATGGAGGACGCCGGCGTCGACGCCGGGCGCCACATCATCCAGGGCGGCGCGGCCTTCGACCCGGAGGTCGCCGAGATCACCGGTGCCCGGTCGATGACCGAGGTCCAGGCCGAGTCCGCGGGCAACGCGGCGCAGCAGGCCGAGCGTGAGGTCGCGGACCTCACCAAGCAGCTGGAGCGGGCGCAGCGGCGCGCGACCGAGCTGCGCGAGGAGGCCGACCGGCTGGTCGCCCGGGCCGCCCGCGAGCGCGGTGAGGACCCGGAGACCGCGGTGGCCGAGGCCCAGGCGGCGACCGCCGCGGCGGCCGAGGTGTCCGTGCCCGAGCAGCCGCTGGCGCAGGACGTCGACAAGGCGGAGCGTTCTTTCGAGCGCCGCGACAACGACCGTGGCGGGTTCCGCCGGGACGACCGCGGTGACCGTAACGACCGTGGCGGCCGTACCTTCGAGCGCCGCGACAACGACCGTGGTGGCTTCCGCCGTGACGACCGGGGCGACCGTAACGACCGTGGCGGCCGTACCTTCGAGCGCCGCGACGACCGCGGTGGCTTCCGTCGCGACGACCGTCGGGACAACGACCGCGGTGGCTTCCGTCGGGACGACCGCGGTGACCGTAACGACCGTGGCGGCCGTTCTTTCGAGCGCCGTGACGACCGTGGTGACCGGGGCGACCGCACCGACCGCACCGACCGTCCCGCCGCGGGCCGTTCCTTCGAGCGCCGTGACGACCGTGGCGGCTTCCGTCGCGACGAGCGTCCCGCCGCCGGCCGTTCCTTCGAGCGCCGTGACGAGCGGGGCGGCCACCGTGGCAGCGACCGTCCGTTCAACCGCGACCGCCAGGCCGACCGTCCCGGCTTCCGCCCCGGCGGCCACGACCGTCCGACCAGCCGTCGTGACGACCACCGCACCACCGGCACCGGCACGGGCACCGGCTCCTTCGGCCGCCGTGACGACAAGCCGCGCTGGAAGCGCAACGGCTGACCGTCCGCAACGCTCGTACCACTGACGCACGCGCCGTGGCCCCCACCGAACCGGTGGGGGCCACGGCGTTTTCCCGGTACCGGGCGGTGGGATCAGCCAACGCGTGAGACCCATGAGACCCATGAGACGCGTGTGGCGCTTAGTACGCCTGCGTCTCGTCGCCGCTTCCGCCGTGCCATGACGGCGCGGGCCGGCAAAGCGTCTTCCACACGCTGGAGGGGTCGGGGCAAGCCCTGGAGCCCTTGGGCCACAAGTAGGGCCACTTTCTAGCCAAGTTGTGACGTGTGTCACGCCTCCGGCAGGGGAATTGCTGGGGGCATGACAGATGACGCCACAGCGAGCGGACACTCCGGTCTCTCGGGTCTCTCGGACGAGGAACGGCTTGCCCAGCTCGGCTACACGCAGGTTCTCGCCCGCCGCATGTCGGCGTTCTCCAACTACGCGGTCTCCTTCACGATCATCTCGGTCCTGTCGGGCTGCCTGACGCTGTACCTGTTCGGCATGAACACCGGCGGCCCGGCGGTGATCACGTGGGGCTGGGTGGCCGTCGGCCTGATGACGCTGTTCGTCGGACTCGCCATGGCCGAGATCTGCTCGGCCTACCCGACGTCGGCGGGCCTGTACTTCTGGGCGCACCGCCTGGCCCCGCCCCGGACCGCGGCCGCCTGGGCGTGGTTCACGGGCTGGTTCAACGTGCTCGGCCAGGTCGCGGTGACCGCCGGTATCGACTTCGGTGCGGCGTCGTTCCTGGGCGCGTACCTGAACCTCCAGTTCGGCTTCGAGGTGACACCGGGCCGGACGGTCCTGCTGTTCGCCGGGATCCTGGTGCTGCACGGCCTGCTGAACACCTTCGGCGTCCGGATCGTCGGTCTGCTCAACAGCGTGAGCGTGTGGTGGCACGTGCTGGGCGTGGCGGTCATCGTCGGCGCGCTGACCCTCGTCCCCGACGAACACCAGTCGGTGTCCTTCGTGTTCGGCGAGTTCGTGAACAACACGGGCTGGGGCAGCGGGGTGTACGTCGTGCTGCTGGGCCTCCTGATGGCCCAGTACACCTTCACCGGCTACGACGCCTCCGCCCACATGACGGAGGAGACCCGCGACGCGTCGACGGCGGGCCCCAAGGGCATCGTCCGCTCGATCTGGACGTCGTGGATCGCGGGTTTCGTGCTGCTGCTCGGCTTCACCTTCGCGATCCAGTCGTACGACGGGGCCCTCGCCTCGCCGACGGGAGCGCCGCCCGCCCAGATCCTGCTGGACGCCCTGGGCGCGACGGCGGGCAAACTGCTGCTGCTCGTGGTGATCGGGGCGCAGCTGTTCTGCGGCATGGCGTCGGTGACCGCCAACAGCCGCATGATCTACGCCTTCTCCCGGGACGGGGCGCTGCCGTACTCACGTGTCTGGCACTCGGTGAACCCGCGTACGCGCACACCCGTGGCGGCGGTGTGGCTGGCGGCGGGCGGCGCGCTGGTGCTCGGTCTGCCGTATCTGATCAACGTGACGGCGTACGCGGCGGTGACCTCGATCGCCGTGATCGGCCTGTACATCGCCTACGTCATCCCGACCCTGCTACGGCTGCGCAAGGGCGAGGCCTTCGAACGGGGCCCGTGGCACCTGGGCCGCTGGTCGCGGGCGGTGGGCGTGGTGGCGGTCGGCTGGGTCGGCGTGATCACGGTCCTCTTCATGCTGCCGCAGGTCTCCCCGGTCACCTGGGAGACCTTCAACTACGCCCCGTTCGCGGTCCTCGCCGTCCTCGGCTCCGCGGCCACCTGGTGGTTCGCCTCGGCCCGCCACTGGTTCCTGAACCCCGACCACGAGCGGACCCGGGCGAGGGAGGCGGCGCGCGGGAACGCGCCCGAGCCGGTTGATCCGTGACGCTCCGGGGCTGTTGCGGCCGATCCCCGACACCTCGGGCCGGTGAGGGGCGATCCCGGCACTCCGGGCCCGTCGTGGTCGTTCCCTGACACTCCGGGCCGGCCACGGCCGGCGGTGACCGTCCGGCGCGGCCGTGTCCCCGATACCCGATCGGAGACACGGCCGCGTGCGGCTATGCTCGGGGTGGCAACATCGCCTGGGCCCTTAGCTCAATTGGCAGAGCAGTGGACTTTTAATCCATTGGTTGTGGGTTCGAGTCCCACAGGGCCTACCGGTGGCGAGGCCACTTCGTGGCCCTGACCAGCCGTTTTGTGGCCCCGACCGGTTCTTCCGGTCGGGGTCGTGCCATGTGGGGAGGACGTCTGCGTGAGCGGGTGTGCCGACAGACAGCGTGGCTTGTTCAGTCACCGCCTCCTTCTTCAGGGTTCGCTGCCGTAGGCCGTGCTCCCCTGTGGGGCATTGAAGGCATTGGTGACACCGTCGAGGCGGTCGGCGAGTTCTCGAAGCCGATCCGTATGTGCCGCGAGAGTGTCCGAGAGGTGGCGCAAGTCGTCGGAACCATGTGGATGCCAGCCGCCATCCATTTCGACGTTCACGAAGGGGACGTGACCGGGTGGGAGCTCGGTGAAGGGGCGTTGTTCGAAGCACGCACGCAGGATCACCGCTGTGCCACGGCTCGTTGAGGTCGTGAATTCGTAGTCAGGGCTCGCGTGAGTGATGTCGACGCGGTAGCCGCCGGGCTGATGCTCTTCCTCGCTTCCCGTGCACCAGTCGGGTTCCCAGACGGCGACAGGCCCGTGGTCGCACGGGTTCCTTGGTCCGATAGCCGGTTGGCCCTGAGGCGGAGAGGGGTGAGGATCCCAGCTCATTCCTCGTTCAGGAGTTCAGCCGCGGCCTTCGGATCCATGAGGGTCGACCAGGCTTGCTCGGCGGGAAGAAGGGGGCGGCTGGGGAGGGCGTACTCGGGGTACCAGACGGTGGGATCGCAGCCGGGGACATGGCGCAGGATGACCGCGATGAGATCTTCCGGGATGGAGCCGGTGATGCGCACGGCGACATAGGTCTCATGGCCGTCGTCGGCGCGTACGAGGATGCCGAGGCGGAAGGTGGGAAAGTCGGCGGCGTGTTCATGCCCGTCGTGCAGTGATCCACGAGCCAGCTCCCGGACAGCCACAGCGAGATGGCGGACAAGCCGCGTACCGGCTTCGAGCTGGTAGCGGTCACGGTCGTTTTGGTCAGGGAGGAGATGCCCTACGTACGTTTTGGTGCTCAGGGGCTGACGTTTGTCGGCGTTGTAGCGGGCTCGTGCCGCCATCGCGGACGTCTCCAGGGCTGAGTAGAAGTCGTCCGGCGACCCGTCCTCGCGTTGCCCGGCGGCGATGAGCCAGGGCAGGTCCTCGTCCGTCCAGATCGCTCCGCGCCAGCGCTGGACCTTGACTTTGAAGAGCACCTCATCATCGATCGAGCGGATCCGCTCCTGCCCCGACTCGCTGTCGGCGAAGCGTTCCCGGGCCTTGGCCAAGATCGGATGATCCAGTTCATCGAGCGGGTCCCGGGCTGACGGGAGCGGGAGTTTCAGGTCCTCGCGGAGCGCGCGGAGGGTGGGGCGAGCGGGCTGCACCGATCAGTCGTCCTTACCTACTCCGCCGAGTTCCTTGATCCGCTCCGGCGACAGTCCGGTGAGCAGCGAGACGCTCGACTCGACGGATCCGTCAAGCTTGCGCATCTTCTCCAGCATGCTGGCCCGAACCTCCTCACGGCGGATCTCCAAGTAGGTTCGGACGGCCTCCGCGACCAGGTCCTTCTTCGTCATTCCCAGGAAGTGGGCGCCGTCCGCGATCAGCTCGTCTATGGCCGCATCGACCTTCAACGGTGCCGTTGTCCGGGTTGTCCTACTCCGGGCTTCCTCTGTGATTCCCATGCCGACATCCTCTCTCGGGTACCAAAAGATACTCGTATTCTTCTCTACTCGCGACCGATGAGTGGACAGTGGCGTGCCTGCGCGACCTGCTTGTCGGTCTCGATGGGCCAGGCGCCCGTCCCGCCGGCGCGCACTTTCGTGTCGGTGTTGGTCTCGGTGCCGCCGACTCCGGCATCTACCTGGTCCAGCAGGTCGATCTCTCTCGCCAAAGGATCGTGGCCGTCGACCCGGCCAGCGGTGAACCACTGTGGCGGTTCGATGCAGCAACCGACCTCGCTATCGCCCCGGCTGCGGTGAGCGGATTGTGGTGTTCGGGTCTGCGTGAGCGGATTCCGGAGCGGTACGCCGGCGCGTACGTGGGGTGAGCACGAGACGCGGACCGCGGTGGCGGCTGGTTCGGCCTCTCGCGGAGCAACCACCGGGATCCGGACCTGGGGCTGAGGTTCCGTCAGGCGGCCGACGGTGGAGGGCCTCATGCTCTCTCGCAATATTGCGCACCGGATGAATCAATATCTGTGCCCGTGGGGTGAGGTTTTAGCGGAACATGTAGACAGATTCTTTGTCGCAATAAATAGGGTGGGGATCTTCGTCGTACGCCGGCCGTTGTGGTGTGCTACTGTCGATCTCAGTTGCAGTTGTGGTTCCCGAAACTTCAAGTGCTCTCCGGTCGGCTTCTGAGCGACTGGGAGCACTTTTGTATTTCCGGTCTTTTCCGGGCGGGGTGATCATCGCGGCGACACGGCGTCCGCGCAGTGCGGACGCCGATGCACTGCCCCAAAGGAGAAATGACATGGCTGCTGGTACCGTGAAGTGGTTCAACGCGGAAAAGGGCTTCGGCTTCATCGAGCAGGACGGTGGCGGCGCTGACGTGTTCGCCCACTACTCGAACATCGCCGCCCAGGGCTTCCGCGAGCTGCTCGAGGGCCAGAAGGTGACCTTCGACATCGCGCAGGGCCAGAAGGGCCCGACGGCTGAGAACATCGTTCTCGCCTGACGCTGACGCGTACTTTGCAGCTGGGGCCCGCATCCTTCGGGGTGCGGGCCCCAGCTGCTCGCATTTTCCGCAGTGGTTTCACTGTGAGACGACGACTCCGAGAACGCGCAGTGTCACCGCGCACGGATCCTCTCCGGGATGCAGACGCATCGCGGTCCCCTCACAGCCACGCCGCAGCAGACGCTCCGGATCTCGCATCCACATCGCGTCACTTATCTCAGCGCCTGCGTCCGCACGGGTTTCCCGTCGGCCAGATTCGCTTTCGCGTTCCACCGGCCCATTCTTGCAATTCTCCGTGCTGCTCATCGCTGCGGGAATTCCTTGGTATGTGCCGCATCGAGGAAGGTCCCGCATGAACCGCACACGCACGAACGACCGCTTCGCCCGCACCCGTAACGGTGGTGCCGACTCCGGACGGGACTCCGGAAGGGGTGGCAGCCGATTCGGCTCGTCGGCCCCGAGCCGTTCCGGCGGGCCGAGCCGTTCCGGCGGTTACGGCCGCCGACCCGCCGCGATCCAGGGGGAGTTCGCTCTCCCCAAGACGATCACCCCGGCGCTTCCCGCCGTGGAGGGCTTCGCCGATCTCGACATGCCCGGGGAGCTGCTGGCGGCGCTCGGCTCGCACGGCATGACCGTACCGTTCCCGATCCAGGCCGCGACCCTGCCGAACTCCCTCGCCGGCCGGGACGTACTGGGCCGCGGGCGCACCGGCTCCGGCAAGACCCTCGCCTTCGGGCTGGCGCTGCTGGCCCGTACGGCCGGGCAGCGCGCCGAGGCCGGGCAGCCGCTGGGGCTGATCCTCGTACCGACGCGTGAGCTGGCGCAGCAGGTCACCGACGCGCTCACCCCCTACGCCCGCTCCGTGAAGCTGCGACTGGCCACGGTCGTGGGCGGGATGTCGATCGGCAGGCAGGCGAGTGCGTTGCGCGGTGGCGCCGAGATCGTCGTCGCCACCCCGGGACGCCTCAAGGACCTCATCGACCGCGGCGAGTGCCGGCTGAACCAGGTCGCCATCACCGTCCTCGACGAGGCCGACCAGATGGCCGACATGGGCTTCATGCCGCAGGTCACCGCCCTTCTCGACCAGGTCCGCCCCGAGGGCCAGCGCATGCTGTTCTCCGCCACCCTCGACCGCAACGTCGACCTGCTCGTGCGCCGCTATCTGACGGACCCCGTCGTGCACTCGGTCGACCCGTCGGCCGGCGCGGTCACGACGATGGAGCACCACGTCCTGCATGTCCACGGTGGCGACAAGCACGCCGCCACGACCGAGATCGCCGCCCGCGAAGGCCGCGTGATCATGTTCCTGGACACCAAGCACGCCGTCGACCGGCTGACCCAGGACCTGCTCAACAGCGGGGTGCGGGCCGCCGCCCTGCACGGCGGGAAGTCGCAGCCGCAACGCACCCGCACGCTGGCGCAGTTCAAGACCGGGCACGTCAACGTGCTGGTGGCGACCAATGTCGCGGCGCGCGGCATCCACGTCGACAACCTCGACCTGGTCGTCAACGTCGACCCGCCGACCGACCACAAGGACTACCTCCACCGCGGCGGCCGTACCGCCCGCGCCGGCGAGTCCGGCAGTGTCGTCACCCTGGTCACCCCGAACCAGCGCCGCGAGATGACCCGCCTCATGGCCGCGGCCGGCATCGTCCCGCAGACCACCCAGGTCCGCGTCGGGGAAGAGGCCCTGCACCGCATCACCGGTGCCCAGGCTCCTTCCGGCATCCCGGTCGTCATCACCGCGCCGGTGGTCGAACGCCCCAGGAGGAGCGGCGCCACCTCACGTGGCCGACGCCGCCCCGCTTCGGCGACCCGCCGCGCCCCCGTACGGCAGTCCGCCGCCGGTGCGGCCGCATAGAACCTTCGTGGCAGGAAGCCGATCCGACTCCGCAGGAGGCACCCTTTGACGCTGGTCAAGACGCAGTCCCGCCCGGCGAGTGCCCACCTCGGGCACGGCGCGGTGGCCGACGCCATGGACACGGCCGGACCGCAGGTCTGGGACGACATGACCGTCGAGGTGGCGCTGTCCGTGATGGCCGCCGCCCGTACGGGTCGGCTGGTCGTCTGCGACGAGGACGGCGGGCACGTCGGCCTGGTCACCGAAGCCCGGCTCACCGCCGTCCGGGACAGCTCCGGATACACGGACCGGATCCGCCTGCGTGACATCACCGACGGCAGCGGGCCCTTCGCCGCAGCGCTGACCACCACGAGGGCCGAAGCCGAGGACGCGATGCCCCACGGGCGGCTCGGGCGCCTGCCCGTGGCCGACGGACACGGCAGCGCCCTGGGTGTTCTCGCCCTCTCCCGCTGAACCGCTGCACCGCGGTCGGCCCCGTCTCCCCTTCTCCCTGTGAGGCATCATGCGCTGTGTCATCGCCCGCTTCCCGTTCGATCTGACCAAGATCGGCGTGCTGGAATCGATGAAGGGTGTCAAGCCCGAGCCGGTCACCGGCGAGTCCGTGATCATCGGACGACGCCACTACCCGGTCAAACAGGTCGGCCAGGTCATCACTCACCAGGACCGCCGCGATTTCAGCGCCGGCGAAGTCCTCAGGGCCATGGCTCAGCTCGGCTTCACCTGCCGCGCTCTCCCCAAGGCCGCCCCCGCGCGTAGCGAAAGTCCGCTCCAACGGGCTTCCGTGATGCTTGGTACTCCCGTGTCCGTCTGACCGACGGGACCGGCGCGAGCCGAACAGCGGAGAGGGCCCGCCTTCAAGGTGACCAACCCCGGTGCCGCGATCGTCTTCTTCGACACCGAGACCGCCCAGCGTGAACTTCTCGGCGCCAC
>NZ_JBSFTY010000068.1:0-45375 GCF_053591515.1 Streptomyces sp. NPDC003011 | reverse complement strand
CGGGGGTGCCGTCGCTGCGGTTCGGGGGTTTCGTGCCCACCGGTCCACGGGCTACCAGGGTATCAGGGCGCGGGCGCGCGGGCGGACACGTCCGAGGGTGGTGCGGGGGCGGCCGAACTGCCCCACAGGTTCCGGCGCGACCCGCGGCACAAGATGCTCGCCGGGGTGTGCTCCGGGCTCGGGCGGCAGTGCGACATGGACCCGGTGATCTTCCGGATCACCCTCGCGGTGCTCTCCGCGACCGGCGGCCTCGGCCTCCTCTTCTACGGCTTCGCCTGGCTCTTCGTCCCGTACGACGACGAGGACGAGAACGAGGTGCGCAAGCTGTTCACCGGCCGCGTCGACGGCCAGGCGCTGACGGCCGTGCTGTTCGCGCTGGTCGGCTGCGGGGTGTTCCTGACACTGCTGAGGAACGGCGGGGTGCTGACCTTCGCCGTCGTCCTGTCCCTGCTCCTCGCGGGCGCCGGGTACTGGTCGCGGCAGCGCGGCGCCCCCGACACGGACCCGCTGGCCGCGCAGGCCGTCGCCGACGCCCCGCCGGAGGCCCAGGCACCGCCGGTGCCCGCCGCCTACCCGTCCTGGTGGCGCGACCCCATCGTCAAGGACGGCACCCATGTCGGCGGCACGGGCTATCTGTGGGGCCCGCGGGACTCCCACGACCGGGACGTCGCCGCTGCCGTCACCATCGGCCTCGGCACCGGATGGGCGGGCCGCCAGGACATACGCACCCCGCTCGCGCAGACGTCCAGCCCGCGCGGCCCCCGCTGGATCGGCGGCTGGATCTTCCTCCTCGCCCTGCTCGCGGGCGTCCTCGGCACCCGGCTGACGTGGCAGGACCAGGCACTCGGCACCAGTCTGCAGACCGGTCTGGCCTGTGCGCTGGCCGTGCTGGGCGTCGGCATCGCGGTCAGCGCGTTCCTGGGACGCACGGGCGCGGGGTCGGTCTTCCTGGCGATCATCACGGCCGGTCTGCTCGCCTGCTCGGCCGCACTGCCCGAGAACGTCGGCACGGACTGGGTGCGCACGACGTGGCGCCCCGCCGCGGTGGCGGACCTGGAGCGGAAGTACAACCTGGGCACCGGTGTCGGGACCCTGGACCTGACCGGTCTGCGGCTCGCCGCGGGGCAGACCGTGGAGTCGGAGGTCGAGGTGGGCGTCGGCCGGGCGCGGCTGATCGTGCCGCCGGACCTGACGGTGAGACTGCATATCGACGTGGGGGTGGGCGACATCCAGGTGCCGGGTGACGAGAAGAAGGACGTGGACGTGCAGCCGGGCAGGTTCAGGCAGCTGACCCTGTCGCCGGGCCCGGGCGTCCGGAGCGCCGGCACGGTCGACCTCGACCTCCAGGTGGGCGTGGGACAGGCGGAGGTGAGCCGTGCTGCGTCATGAGTTCCAGCCGGGGAGGCTGGTCGCCGGCCTCTTCCTGGCCCTCGCGGGAGTCATCTACGCCGGTGACGCGGGCGGCCTCTGGGACACCCCGTGGTTCGCGGTGATCCCCTTGGTCGTGGTCGGCCTGTTCCTGGCGGGCGCGGTCGGACTCCTGACCCGGACGATCCGCAGACGCCGGGCAGCGGGCCGTACGGACCCCTCCGGGGCGCTACCGGAGACACCCCGCTGACACCCGCGCCGGACGCGCCCACCGCCACCCCGGCCGTAAGCCGCACCTCGCTCCCGCTCCCGCTCCCGCTCCCGCCTACCGATAACCCCCCGACCGCTGTCGCCGCCGGGACCGAAGGGCCGCGTCCAGGGAGAGGACGGAGGCACCGGCGAGCACGAGCGGCACCCAGCAAAACATGTACGGGAGATCGTTGCCGTAGTAGTAGGGCTCGGTGGTCCAGCTCACGGTCAGCCACAGGCTGAGCGAGATCAGTGCGCCGCCGAGCGCGGCGAGGCGGGTGAGCAGGCCGACCAGGGTGGCGATGCCGACGGCGAGTTCGCCGAAGGCGATGGCGTAGCCGAAGGCGCCGGGGTTCTTCAGGGCCAGGTCGACCAGGGCCGGGATGGCGGAGGAGTCGCGGACGGTGCGCATCAGGTCGCCGATCGAACCGGATCCGGAGTCCTTCATGAAGGCGTTGTCGGTGAGTTTGTCCAGACCGGCGTAGATGAAGGTGATGCCGAGGAAGAGGCGCAGGGGCAGCAGGGCGTAGCGGGTGGCGGTGTCGCGCCAGTCCCGGTCGCCGTCGAGGTAGGGGGAGTGCGTGTCCGTCCGCATGCCGTGAGTCATCGCTCCAAGCCGCCTCTCGCCCGCTGTGCAGTGACTGCTTGAGAAGACGATACGTACGGCAGGGGAGCCGCGCTCACTCCTGTCCGGCCGGTTTCTCCGCCCCGCGTGCACGGAGTCGTCCGGCGGGGACGCCCGTCACTCCGTCACGTCGATGGCGTACCGGTTCGTCTCCACTCCGGCCGCCGTGACCACCTGGACCTCCACCCGGCCCGGCTCCACCTCCACCGGCACCGGCACGGTGAGCACCGAGTCCGTCGGGTTGCTGAAGCCGCCGGTCACCGGCACCAGCGGCACCCGCACGTTCACCGCGCCGATCCGCACGACCATCCGCGACAGCCGGTCCGCCCCCTGCGCGCCCGGCGGGACGAATCCGGCGCCGCGGATCTCAACGTCGTCGCCGGTGCGGATCGGACCGTCCAGACCGCCGGCCTCCCGGGCCCGTACGACGGAGAGGATCACCGGACGCCCGCCCTCGGCGTACTTCCCGGCGACATAGGTCGCGGCCGACACCAGCACCACCACCGTCAGTCCCCACGGCAGGTCGGGCAGCTGGTCGGGACGCCGGGCCAGCCGTACGGCCGCGAACAGCAGGGCCACGGTGCTGATGACGACGTACTGGATGTCGGCGAAGGTGCCCCGGCCCGCGTCGTCGGTCAGCAGATCGGCGGCGCGGGGCCGGTCCGCCGGTACCTTCTGCAGCCGCTGCCCGAGCACCCGCAGCCCCACCACGCGCCGTACCAGCACGGCGATCCCGCACACCACGGCGAGCACGGTGACCACGCCCGCGCCCCGGGCGAGTCCGAGCCCGGAGATCAGCGCGTCGCGCTCGGCGTGGTCGGAGGCGGCGGCCAGGCGGCCGGCCAGCACCAGCACCGCGTACGCGACGAAGACGACCCAGCCGACCGCCACCGCGCGGGAGGTGGACAGGCGGTTGTCCTCGCCGATCACCGGCGCCAGCGCGCCGCCGTGCGCCCGGTGGAACCAGGAGGCCGCGGTGAGCGCCCCGGCCACCAGCAGGGCGGCCAGCAGTCCGGCCGTACGCGCGGTGCTCCAGCCCGCGCCGATCGCCGTGAGCGCCTGCGCCAGCAGCAGCAGGACGACCAGCACCCACACCGTGATCACGGTACGGCGCCACAGCAGGGCCAGCCAGGCCGCGCCCCCGGCCCGGCCGCGTTCGGCGACGAGTTCCGCGGACTGGGTCAACTCCTCGGAGACCCACTGACGGGAGGCCGACGCCGAGTGGGCCACGCCCGCGGGCAGCCCCTCCCCCGCCGCGAACCCGTCCCGCTTCAGCAGGAACGCGGCGACCGCCCGCCGGTGTCCCGCCCGCGCCCCGTGCGGACAGTCCCCGCAGGTGCAGCCACCGCCGTGCGCACCACCGGCTCCGCCCTGAGCGCCCCCGGTCACGCCCTGTCTCGCCTCCTGCACCGCCACGTCCGACCGTCCGCCTTCCCAGCCCCGCAAGTCCCCAACGATGACAGCGAATTGTGCCCTACACCGCACGGTCCGCGGCTGCCAGGTCCGGTCAGCGGGGGTGAAGTACGGCCCGCCGTGTTGACCCGGCTGCGAGAATTTCCCCATGGCCGAGATCATCCAGCGCGACGGAACCTGGGCCTTCGACGGCAGCACGGTCAGGATCACGCCGGGTCTGCACCGCTCCGTGCCGCTGTTCCGGCAGACGTACGGGGAGATCGCCGTGCCCCTGGAAGCCGTCTCGGGCGTCGTCTTCGAGCCCGAACGCAAGCGCGGACGGCTGCGGATGCGGCTGCGCGAGGGCGCCGACCCGCTGCTCCAGGCGACCGGTGGCCGGCTGCCCGATACGGCCGATCCGTACCGGCTGCTGGTGGACCTCGACCGGGCCGGAGTCGCCGAGTACGTGGCCGAGGAGATCCGGCACGCCCTGCTCCTGGATCAGGTCCCCCAGGATCCGGTCAAGGCCTACCTGCTGCCCGGCCCGCCGGTCCCGGTGTCGGTGCGTTCCTCCGACGGCACCGTCTCCTTCGACGGCACCCAGGTGCGGATCGACTGGTCCGACACCTCCGACCGGGTCAAGCGGGCCACCGGCCCCCGCATCATCGGCATCAGCGACGTCACCCAGGTCGAGTGGCTGCCCAACTCCGGCTTCGAGGACGGCTTCCTGCGCTTCGCGACCCATGAGGCGGCGTTCTCCAAACTGCCGCCCGAGAAGGACCCGTATGCCCTGGACCTGTGGGGCAGCGCCCGCCGCGACCTGCTCACGGCGATCGTCGCCGCCGCCGTCACGGCCCGGCTGCCGCACCCCTCGACCCGCGCCGGCGTCGAGCAGGACGCGCACCGCGCCGTCCGGCCCCGGCGCACGGCGGCCGTTCCGCCCCCGGCCGACCATCACGACGTACTTCTGCGGCGGCTGCGGGAGTTGGGCGAGCTGCACCGGGACGGGGTGCTGACGGACGAGGAGTTCGCGATGACGAAAGCGGCCGTCCTGAGGAACTTCTAGTCCGATGAGGAGCTTCCAGTCCGGTGAGGGGCTGCTCGTCCGATGAAGGGCTTCCAGTCCGATGAGGGGCTGCTAGTCCAGCAGGTCCGGCTCGCTGCGGCTGATGTCCTTCCACATCGGCTGGTAGTTGATCCACGCCACCAGGTCCCCGCCCAGCTGCTCCCGTGTCGCCACCGCCGTCTTGTGGTCGATCAGCAGGGGGCGTCCGGCCGCCTTCGCCGTCAGCTGCACCTGGCAGGACCGTTCCAGGGACAGGAACCACCAGGCCGCCGCGTCCACCGAGTCGCCGACGGTCAGCAGCCCGTGGTTGCGCAGCACGAGCGCCTTGCGGGTGCCGAGGGCGGAGGCGATACGGCGGCCCTCGTCGGCGTCGACGGCGACGCCGCTGTAGGCGTCGTAGAGCGCGTGGTCCTCGTAGAAGGCGCAGCTCTCCTGGGTGATCGGGTCCAGGAGGTCGCCCAGCGCGGACAGTGCCCTGCCGTGCACCGAGTGGCAGTGGGCGACCGCGACGACGTCCGGGCGGGCCGCGTGCACCTGGACGTGCACGGTGAACGCCGCCTGGTTGACGTGGTAGCTGCCCTGGATCACCTGCCCGGCGGAGTTGGCCAGCACCAGGTCGCTCACCGTGACGTGCTGGAACGGCATGCCGAACGGATTGACCCAGAAGCAGTCGCTGTACTCCGGGTCACGGGCGGTGATGTGCCCCGACACCCCGTCCTCGAAGCCGAGCCGTCCGAAGATCCGCAGCGCGCCCGCGAGCCGCTCCTTGCGGTGCCGCCGCTCGTCGTCGACCGACTCGTGCATCGGCGGCATCGCGAACCGCAGCCGGTCGGTGGGCAGCGGCAGCGGCGGTGTGGGCCCGGCGCCGGGCGTCCCGTGCATGTGTCGTCCTCCAGCACTGGGTGGCTTTACGGGGCGGAAGTTACCGTCGGTCAGCGCGCCAGAACAGCGCTGGAGCATAAAGATGGCGCACGCGGCCGATACCAGACAGAAGGTGTCGGGTATCGGCGGAAGACTGACACGTATGACAGCTCGTACGAACTGGGCGGCCTTCTCCGCGGCGGAACCCGGTCTCGCCAGGACCGTCGAGAAGCGCTTCGGCTCCTTCACGCACCACGTCCTCGCCACGCTGCGCAAGGACGGCTCGCCGCGCACCACCGGCCTGGAGGCGCGGTTCCTGAACGGTGAACTGTGGCTGGGCATGATGCCGGGCTCGCTCAAGGCCCTCGACCTGCGCCGTGATCCGCGCTTCGCGCTCCAGGCGAACCCCGGCGAGGGGCAGGGCATGGGCGGCGGTGACGTCCGGATCAGCGGCCGGGCGGTCGAGGTGGACGATCCCGAGGAGAGGGCCGGATACGTCGAAGAGGTGGAACCGCCGCAGCCGTTCCACCTCTTCCGCACCGAGCTGACCGAGGTCGTGCGGACCTGCGTCGAGGACGACACGCATCTGGTCGTCCAGGTCTGGAAGCCCGGCGAGCCCCTGCGCACGGTCAAGCGCGCCTAGCTAGGGTGCCGTCACTCCCACTCGATGGTGCCCGGCGGCTTGCTCGTCACGTCGAGCACGACCCGGTTGACGTCCTTGACCTCGTTGGTGATCCGGGTGGAGATCTTCGCGAGAACGTCGTACGGCAGCCGCGACCAGTCGGCGGTCATGGCGTCCTCGGAGGAGACCGGGCGCAGCACGATCGGGTGGCCGTAGGTACGGCCGTCGCCCTGGACGCCGACGCTGCGGACGTCCGCGAGCAGGACCACCGGGCACTGCCAGATGTCCCGGTCGAGGCCGGCCGCCGTCAGCTCCTCGCGGGCGATGGCGTCGGCCTCGCGCAGCAGGTCGAGGCGGTCCTTGGTGACCTCGCCGACGATCCGGATGCCCAGGCCGGGTCCGGGGAACGGCTGGCGCTGGACGATCTCCTCCGGCAGGCCCAGCTCCTGGCCGACCATCCGGACCTCGTCCTTGAACAGCTGGCGCAGCGGCTCGATGAGCTGGAACTCCAGGTCCTCGGGGAGGCCGCCGACGTTGTGGTGGGACTTGATGTTGGCGGTGCCGCTGCCGCCACCGGACTCGACCACGTCCGGGTAGAGGGTGCCCTGGACCAGGAAGGCGACCTCGGGACCCTCGTCCGCGATGATCTCGGCCTGCGCCTGCTCGAAGACCCGGATGAACTCCCGGCCGATGATCTTCCGCTTCTCCTCGGGGTCGGAGACCCCCTTCAGGGCGGTCAGGAACCGCTCCTCGGCGTCGACGACCTTCAGCTGCACGCCGGTCGCGGCGACGAAGTCCTTCTCGACCTGCTCGGTCTCGCCCTTGCGCATCAGGCCGTGGTCGACGTACACGCAGGTCAGCTGGGAGCCGATGGCCCGCTGCACGAGGGCGGCGGCCACCGCCGAGTCCACGCCGCCGGACAGCCCGCAGATCGCCCGCTTGTCGCCGACCTGCTCGCGGATCGCGGCGACCTGCTCCTCGATCACGTTGCCCGTGGTCCAGTCGGGGGTCAGGCCCGCGCCCCGGTACAGGAAGTGCTCCAGCACCTGCTGGCCGTGCGTGGTGTGCATGACCTCGGGGTGGTACTGGACGCCGTAGAGCTTCTTCTCGTCGTTCTCGAAGGCGGCGACCGGGACGACGTCCGTGGAGGCGGTGACCGCGAAGCCCTCGGGGGCGGCGGAGCAGGCGTCACCGTGCGACATCCACACCGACTGCTCGTCCGGGGTGCCCTCGAAGAGGGTCGAGCCGGACTTCGCGACGCGCAGCGGCGTACGGCCGTACTCGCGGGCGCCGGTGTTGTCGACGGTGCCGCCGAGGGTCTGTGCCATCAGCTGGAAGCCGTAGCACATGCCGAACAGGGGGACGCCGGCCTCGAAGAGCTCGCGGTCGAGGCGGGGGGCTTCCTCGGCGTACACCGAGGAGGGGCCGCCGGAGAGGATGATCGCCGCCGGGTTCTTGGCGAGCATCTCCGCGACCGGCATGCTGCTCGGCACGATCTCGCTGTAGACCCGCGCCTCGCGGACGCGACGGGCGATGAGCTGGGCGTACTGAGCACCGAAGTCGACGACCAGGACGGTGTCGGGGGCGGGGGTCGCTGATGACACGGGGGCCTTCCGGCGGTGGGGCGGGGTCTCTGTGCTCTCCGATTCTACCGAGGTGCGCGTGGAGAGGGCTCCGCCGCCTGACATGTACGGATCGGCGCCGAGAACGGGCCGTGGCATACTGGCGCCATGCTCACGCACCCGGCCTTCCTCTTTACCTATGGCAACCGGCCCACCGGCTGCCATGGTCGTGCTGCTTGAGCAACTGACAAGCGACTTCCCAGGCGCCCCGGGCCGACAAGGCCCGGGGCGTCTGGCGTTTCCGGGACCTGCCGCTCCGGGGCACCGCACCTTTTGACGAGGAGCCCCCGACATGACCGTCACCGCTGCGGAGAAGACCGGCGCGCGCACCACCGAGGCCGCCGGCGTGATCACCGGCGCCCGGGAGCGCATCGACGCGCTCGACGACCGGATCATCGGGCTGATCCAGGAGCGGATGGCCGTGTCCGCGGTCATCCAGGAGGCCCGGATCACCTCCGGCGGGCGGCGTGTGAACCTCTCCCGCGAGATGGAGATCCTGCACCACTACAGCGAGGCGCTGGGCAGGCCCGGCACCTCCCTCGCCATGACGCTCCTGGAACTGTGCCGCGGTCGCGTCTGAGCACCGTGCCGGTCGCATCCGCGTTCGGGGCCGCTCTCACCCGTACGGCGCGTGACCGTGCCGCGCGACGCCTCGTTGGTGCTGGTGTCCGTGCCAGCCAGGGGCGGGCCCGAAAGAACCACGCGTGGCTCACTGGAGCGATGAGACGTACGGATCGTGCCGTACGTCGTGGGACCTCGCTCCAGGTAAGTGACCGGACGGCAGGGGACAGCAGCCCGGTCACCCAAGAGAACGGCCGGCTCCGGGGACGCCCGGGGCCGGCCGGCGGAAGTACCGGTAGACGCACCGGAAGAAGTACCGGACCGGGTCAAACGGTTGCGGAGGCCGCCGCCATCGAGCACGATGCGCAGAAAGCCTCGCAAGTCCCCCCGTGGACACCCGCATCGATCTGGTGCCCCACCGCCAAAGGTCGAGACCGTCCGCGCGCCCCGCGTGCGCCGGGCCGCCGACCGGGGGCACTGAAGGACAAGCGGCGCAACCCCCCGGCGCCGCTCCCAGGCACCGGCGCTGCCCTGACGTCGGTGCTGACCGAGAAGGGCCCCGCGGCCCCAGCCCGCGGGGCCCTTCTGCTGTCCTGGCTGCCCGGCGCCGTCCCGGGTGCCCCGGCTGCCCCGCCGGGCCGTTCTGCTGTCCCGGGTGCCCGGCGCCGTTCGGGGTCCCCCGGCTGCCGGGCACCGCCGTCCGACGTGGGCTGCCGTCGGCCGGAGGTCAGATACGGGACACCGCTCCGCAGGTGTCCGGGCGGCCAGCGTCCAGGCCCTCGCTCACCATGCGGGCGCGCGCGGACGGCTCCTTCGGAGCCGAGCCACGGATGTCCCGCTCGGTGTCGCGGGTGAACTGTTCCCAGACGTCGTCGGGGATCTGCGGGGGCGAGGACGATTCCTCGGACGGCTTGTCAGACACGACGCACAGTTCTAGGCCGTGGGAAAGCGCGTTCACAAGGAAACAGGGTGTGACTCAGCCCACATAAGAATTCCGTGAATGCGAGGGCAACCATTCACAGGGTTCACAGATCAAACACCGCGTATCAAGGGCCACACCCGCGCCCCACACGCGGAGGCCTCCCCAAGCGTGCCGCACCACGCGGCGCACCTGATTCCCGAGGTCTTCATGAAGCTTCGTCGTGCCATGGTGGCAGCGGCCGCCGTCATAGCCCCGCTCACCCTGCTCTCCGCCCCGGTCGCGTTCGCGACGGACGAGACGCCGAACACGTCGACGAGCACCCCGGCGGCCGAGGAGAGCACTCCGGCCGCCGACGCCAGCACGCCGGCCGCGGACGAGAGCACCCCCGCCGCCGACGCCAGCACGCCCGCCGCGGACGAGAGCACCCCCGCCGCCGACACCAGCACGCCGGCCGCCGACGAGAGCACCCCCGCCGCGGACGAGAGCACCCCGGCCGCCGACGAGAGCTCCCCGGCCGCCTCCCCGTCGCCCAGCGCCAGCGCGCCCGGCGACGAGAACCCCGAGCTGTGCGTGGACGAGAACGGCGACAGCACCGCCGAGCTCAGCGCCGAGGTGACCAGCGGTCTGTCGGGGCTGCCCGAGACGATCGTCGCCGGCAGCGGCTGGACCGCGTTCTCGTTCAACGTGTCCAACCGCGGCGACGACGAGGTCAAGGACATCAAGCCGCTCATCGGCGTCGCCGCGATCGGCTGGGACGACGAGAAGGACTACTCCGGCCAGATCAAGGTCCAGGTCTTCGACAAGGCGTCCGGTTCGTGGGAGACGATCGCCGGTGCCGCGGGCGAGGGCGGCACGTTCGACGCGTTCTCGCTCGGTGCGGGCCAGTCGGTCTCGTACAAGCTGCGGCTGAGCGTCAGCGGCAAGGTGCCGGACGCCCTCGGGGTGACCGGTGGCCTCGCCGAGTACGCGGACGACGAGGGCTGCTGGGTCGCCGACGACCCGAACGGCTGGCTGTACTTCTTCGACGTCCTGGCCGCCGGCTCGGACGCCGGTGACCCGAACGACGCCACGCCGCAGACCGGCGGCATGGCGGACCTCTCGGACGTGAACCAGGTCTCCGCCACCGGCACGCTCGCCGAGACGGGTTCCAGCTCCGCGCTGCCGATGATCGGCCTCGTGGGCGGTCTCGCGGTGGTCGCCGGCGCCGGTGCCGTGTTCGTGGTGCGCCGCCGCAAGGCCGGGGCCGAGGCGTAGCCGCCAAGGCTCGGTAAGGCTCGGCCGCACAACGGAGAAGGACCTGCGCTCGGAGGGGGGCGCAGGTCCTTTTCTCTGCCTACGGCGACTGGGCCGCGGCGACTGTGTCCGCGGCGACTGCCGGCCACGGCCGGGTCACTTCTTCGGCGGCACCGCCGGGATCCCCAGGAACGGCAGCTTCAGCGCGCCGAACGCGTCCGCCGGGACCGCCGGGGACTTCGGCTCGACCGGCTTCAGACGCTCGTACGCCTCTCCCTGCGCCGGACGCGGGTCCTGCTCGCCCTTGTTGGGCCAGTACGACATCGCGCGCTCGGCCTGTGCCGTGATGGTCAGGGACGGGTTCACGCCCAGGTTGGCGGAGACCGCGGCGCCGTCGACGACCGAGATGCCGGGGTGGCCGTAGAGGCGGTGGTACGGGTCGATCACGCCGGTCTCGCGGGAGGAGCCGATCGGGCAGCCGCCGAGGAAGTGGGCGGTGAGCGGGGTGCCCATCAGTTCGCCCACGTTGGAGCCGGCGAAGCCGTTGATCTCGGCGGCTATCGCCGACGCGCCCCGCGAGGCCGCCTTGATCTGCTTGGGATTCGGGGAGCCGTGGCCCTGGCGGGCGGTGAGCAGGCCCTTCCCCACGCCGTCCGGTTTCAGGTACGTCGTCAGGGAGTTGTCCAGCGACTGCATCACCAGGCCGATGATGGTCCGCTCCGACCACTTGCGGTTGGACAGCGAGCGCAGCACCAGGAGCGGGTGGCGGGCCGCGTTGCGCAGCCAGGCCAGCGCCCGGGACGAGCCCTCGGCGTACGGCACCTGGAGGATCGACAGGCTGCCCATCGAGTTGGAGCCCCTGCCGTAGCGGACCGGCTCGATGTGGGTGTCGGCGTCGGGGTGGATGGACGAGGTGATGGCCACGCCGCGCGTGAAGTCGGGCTTCTCGCCGGTCACCTTGCGGTAGCGGCGGTCGGTGGTCTGCGCGCCGACCAGCGCCTCGGAGTTGGTGCGGGTGAGCTCGCCGAGCCGGTCGGAGAGGTACGGCAGCTGACCGCCGGCCTTCATGCGGTGCAGGAGGGTCTGGGTGCCGTAGGTACCGGCCGCGAGGACGACCCGGCGGGCCGTGAAGGTCCTGCCCCCGGTCTTGCGGCGGCGGTCCGTGGGGAGGGTGGCGACGGCGTACCCGCCCTGCGAGTCGTCGGTGACGGACACGACCGTGGTCAGCGGGTGCACCACCGCGCCCGCCTTCTCGGCGAGGTACAGGTAGTTCTCGTTGAGGGTGTTCTTCGCGCCGTGCCGGCAGCCGGTCATGCACTCGCCGCACTCGCCGCAGGCCTTGCGGTCCGGGCCCACCCCGCCGAAGTACGGGTCCGGCACCTGCTCGCCCGGCTTCGCCCGCACCGACCCGTCGGCGTCCCCGCCGTCCCCGAAGAACACGCCGACCGGTGCCATGTGGAAGGTGTCGCCGACGCCCATCCGCTCGGCCGCCGCCTTGAGGTGCACGTCGGACGGCGTCATCGTCGGGTTGAGCCGCACCCCGAGCATCCGGCGCGCCTGGTCGTAGTACGGCGCCAGCTCGTCCTGCCAGTCCGTGATGTCACGCCACTGCGCGTCCTCGAAGAACGGCTTCGGCGGTACGTAGAGGGTGTTGGCGTAGTTGAGGGAGCCGCCGCCGACGCCCGCGCCCGCCAGGACCATCACGTTGCCGAGCAGGTGGATGCGCTGGAGGCCGAACATGCCGAGCTTCGGCGCCCAGAGGTAGTTCTTGAGATCCCAGGAGTTCTTCGGGAGGGTCTCGTGGGTGAAGCGGCGGCCTGCCTCCAGGACACCGACGCGGTAGCCCTTCTCGGTCAGGCGCAGGGCGGTCACGGAACCGCCGAAGCCGGATCCGACGACGATGACGTCGTAGTCGTAGGTGTCCTGGGGCACGTGCTCTCCTCGTTGAGAACCGGTGGGGTCTGCGACAGCGCCTAGCGGAAGCGGAACGCCTTCATGAGGCGCAGGCTGCGGCTCATGAACCGCGCGTACGTCTCGTCGTCCATGCCGAGCGAGGGGGCCATCGGCAGCAGGCGCTGCTGGGCCACCGTCTGGGCCTCGGTGTACTTGAGGAGGCCCTCGGAGCCGTGGCGGCGGCCCAGACCGGAGTCCTTCATCCCGCCCATCGGGGACTGGACGCTGCCGTAGGCGGGGGCGTAACCCTCGTTGACGTTCACGGTGCCGGTGCGCAGGCGGGCGGCGACCTCACGGCCGCGGCGGCCGTCCTGCGTCCAGACCGAGGAATTGAGGCCGTACGGCGTGGCGTTGGCCAGCTCGACCGCCTCGTCGTCGGTGCGGAAGCGGTAGAGGGAGACGACCGGGCCGAAGGTCTCCTCCGTGCAGACCGCCATCGGTTCGGTCACGCCGTCGAGGATGGTCGGCTCGAAGAAGTACGGGCCGATGTCCGGGCGGGCCACCCCGCCGGCGACCAGCCTCGCGCCCTTCGCCACGGCCTCCTCCACATGCCGGGTGACGGTCTCCAGCTGCCGCTCCCCGACCAGGGATCCCATGTCGGCGCCGTACGCGAGGGACGTACCGAGTCGCATCGCTTTTGTGCGGGTGGCGAAGCGCTCCAGGAACGCGTCGGCGACCGACTCGTGGACGTACAGCCGCTCGATGGAGATGCAGAGCTGGCCGGCGGAGGAGAAGCAGGCACGGACCGCGCCCGCCGCCGCCTTGTCGATGTCGGCGTCCTCCAGGACCAGCATGGCGTTCTTGCCGCCGAGTTCGAGGGAGACGCCGATCAGCCGGGCGGCGGCGCCCTGGGCGACCTCGCGGCCGGTGCGGGTGGAGCCGGTGAAGGAGACGTAGTCGGCGTGCCGGACCAGCTCGGGGCCCACGACGGGGCCGTCACCGAGGACGACCTGGAAGACGTCGGCGGGCAGACCGGCCTCGATCAGCAGGTCACGGGCCCACAGGGCGGTGAGGCAGGTCTCCGTGTCGGGCTTCATCACGACCGCGTTGCCCGCGACGAACGCCGGCAGCGCGTCGCCCACCGACAGCTCCAGCGGGTAGTTCCAGGGGGCTATCTGGCCGACGACCCCGCGCGGGTGGCGCAGCTCGGTGACCTTGGTGAGGGCGGGAACGGCACCGGCGTGCCGCTTCGGCTTCAGGTAGGCGGACGCCCTCCGGCCGTAGTGCCGGGCCGCGACGGCGACGGCCTGGACCTCTTCGTGGGCGTGCAGACGGGCCTTGCCGGTCTCCAGCTGGATCAGGTCGAGGACCTCGGCCTGGCGTTCCAGCACCAGGTCGTGGAAGCAGAGCAGCACGGCCGCCCGCTGCCGTACGGGGGTCTTCTCCCAGACGGACTGCGCCCTGCGGGCGGCCTGGAAGGCCTTCTCCACGTCCGCGGGGGTGGATTCGGGCAGGTCGGCCAGCTTCTCGCCGGTGAACGGCGTGTGGTTGGCGGTCCGGCCGGAGCCGACCACGCCCTTGGTGAGCTGGGCGATCAGCTCGGGGGTGACCACGTCGGCGGCGGTTCGGGCGCCCGCCGGGGCGGGGGCGATGGGGTTCGTGCCGGTCTGGGCCGGGGCCTGCGCGTCCGTCATGAGCGGCAGGGTATTCCGGCGTGAACGCTTTGGGTACCCGTCAGTAATCGGGATTCACCGACCGCTCACACGATGCCAGTGATCACTGGCATGAATGCGCTGATCAGGGGGTTGTGGGAGACGATCACCCGGCGCGGTTTCTCATCCCCGGTTTCTCCTTCCCGGTTTCTCCTCCCCGCCCGTTGTCCCTGTCTCTCCGGTTCTCCGTCTCAGTCTCAGTCTCAGTCTCAGTCTCAGTCTCCGGGGATCTCCAGCCGGTCGCGGGCTTCCCTGAAGAGGGCGGTGCCCTTCTTCTCGTCCGCCGTCCCCTTCGGCATGTCCACGCGCAGCTGGTACACGCGGTCGTCGTCGGTGCGGACGGTCAGCCGCATGACCCGGGTCGGCCTGCCGTCCGGGTCGTACGTGACGTCGGAGAGAACGGCCTCCTGGCCGTGGAAGCTGGTGGGGGTGTACCGCCCGGGGGACCGCTCGTGCCCCTCCCAGGCGACCGGCGTCTCCTTCGCCTCGGCCATCGGGGAACGCGGGGCGCTGTCCCACACGCCGAGGTAGACACGGATCACGCCGTCCCCGTAGACGGCGAACCGGGACGTGTCGCCCGGCTCCCCCGTCGGGGCCAGCGGCCGGTACGACCGGGGCAGGTGGAGCACGGTGCCCGCCCCCTGCCCCCGGTGAGCCACCCATCCGTCCCGCACGGCCGTCCCGTCGGCGGGCGCGGTACCGAGCCAGACGCCGCCCGCGAGGAGGACACCGAGGACGGGGACGGCCACACGGAGGGCCCGGCGGCGCCCCGGGAGGGGCTGGGGTTCCGGCTGCGGTTCCGGCTGGGGTTGCGGTTGGGGTTGCGGTTCGGCCTGCGGTTGGGAATCCGGGTGCGGTCGCGGTCCGGCTTGCGGCTGGGAATCCGGTTGCGGTCGCGGTCCGGCTTGCGGCTGGGGCGTCGGTTCTTCCGGTACGTCCGCTTCCCGTACGCCGGCCTCCGGGCCCCCCGCGTCCGGGTCCGGGCGCCGTTCTCCCGCCGCCGACTCCAGTACCCGTGCGACCTCCTCCGGGTCCGGGCGCCGCTCGGGGTCCTTCGCCAGCAGTGCGGTGATGAGGGGGCCGAGAGGGCCGGCCCGCCGGGGGCCGGGGGGATCCGCGGCGAGGATCGCGGTGCGCGTCGACTGTGGCGTCGTACCGCGGAAGGGGGAGCCGCCCTCGACGGCGGCGTACAGCAGGACGCCCAGGGACCACAGGTCGGAGGCGGGGCCGGCGCCCGTGCCGGACATCCGCTCCGGGGCGACGAACTCCGGCGAGCCGATGAACTCGCCGGTGGCCGTGAGCGATTCCCCGTCCTGGACGTGGGCGATGCCGAAGTCGGTGAGGACGACACGGCGGTGGGGGCCCAGCAGGACGTTGGCGGGCTTCACGTCCCGGTGCACGATGCCGACGGCGTGCGCGGCACGCAGGGCGCCGAGGACGGCGAGGCCGATGCGGGCGGCCTCGGCGAGCGGCAGGGGACCGCGGCGGAGTGCCTCGTACAGGGACTCACCGCGGACCAACTCCATGACGATCCAGGGGACTCCGTCCTCCTCGACGACGTCGTGGATACAGACGGCGCAGGGATGGTCGACGCGGGCCGCGGCCCGGGCCTCGCGGTAGAGCCGGTGGGCGGCGCGGCGGTGTTCCTCGTCCTCCGGGTCGCCCGGCAACCCCGGTTGCTTGACGGCGACTTCACGCTCCACGAGCTCGTCGCGCGCCCGCCAGACGGTGCCCGTCCCGCCGGTGCCTATGCGCTCGACCAGACGGTAACGCCCGCCGAGCAGCGTGTCCCTGGGGCCTGCGCTGTCCCCGCCGTTGCTCATGTCCCATCAGTACCCCGCCCGGCGCCCTCTTGTCGACGCGAGCCGGGGCGCGCGAGCCGGGGCGCCGCGAGCCGGGCGCACGGTCACAGCGTGTCGACGTCCAGGTTCGCGATCGCCGTCCTCGCCACCTCGCGGCCCCGGTCCGTGAAGTCGCCCTTGCCGGGGTAGCTGACGGTGAGCTTGTACATGTCGCCGCTCTTGTTCTTGTAGTAGAGGATCCTCAGCTCGCGGGGGCGAGGGTTCTCACTGTCGTCCGTGGTGTAGCCGACGGTGTTCTCGGCGGCCGGATTGCCCCGGTAGGTGGCCTCGTCGTCCGGGTTCAGCTCCTTCGGGTTCGCGGGCATGCCGAGGGAGTACGCGCCGTTCGCCTTGAAGTCGGCGTTGTCGTCGTACATTTCGGCGCCCGCGGAGTCCGCGATGGCGTTGCTCGTGTCCTCGGCCTTCTTGTCCAGGGTCAGGCCGATCCAGATGCTGCCGCTCCAGTCGGTGTACCTGACCCAGTGGCCCTCGTCGCTCTCCCGGTCGGGCACGGAGCGCTGGTATGCGGCGGGCACCGCGAGCGTCGCGGCGACATCCTTCTCGTGCTTGGTCTGCCAGCCGTCGGGCAGGGGCCCCGCGAACGGGTTCGCGATCATCAGATACGCCGCCACCGCCGCCGCTGCGACCACGGCGCCGAGGCCGAGCCAGGTCCTGCGGCCGGGCCGGAGACCCCGCCGCGGGCCTTCGGTGTACTGCACGACCTGCGTCGGCCGGAGCGCCGGCGGGTTCGCGGCCGTCTCCAGCAGGGCACGCACCTGCGCGGCGTTCGGACGGCGGGCCGGGTCCTTCTGGAGCAGGCCGTTGATCGCGTCGGCGAGCGGGCCCTGGGCGGCGGCGGGCGGCGCCGGGGTGGCGTGGAGGACGGACTGGAGTGTGGCGGGGGTGTTGGTGCGGCGGAAGGGGGAGACGCCCTCCGTCGCCGCGTACAGGACGACGCCGAGGGACCACAGGTCGCTCGCCGGGCCGGGGCGCCGGCCCAGCACCCGTTCCGGCGCGATGTACTCGGGCGAGCCGACGAAGCCGCCGGTGTCGGTCAGGTTGGTCTCGCCCTCGATCTGCGCGATGCCGAAGTCGGTGAGGACGACCCGGTCGTGCCGGCCGAGCAGGACGTTGTCCGGCTTGACGTCACGGTGCAGGACGCCCGCCGCGTGCGCGGCCTCCAGCGCGCCCAGCACGTCGAGGCCGATTCTCGCCGCGTCCCGGGCCCCGAGCGTGCCCTCTTGCAACGCGTCGCCCAGCGAACGGCCCCGCACCAGCTCCATCACGATCCACGGCCGGCCGTCCACGTCGGCCACGTCATGGACGTTCACCACGGAGGGATGGTCGAGCCGGGCCGCCGCCCGTGCCTCGCGTCGCATGCGCTCGAAGGCGTTGGCCTGCTCCCGCTCGGGGAGGTGGTCCGGGACACGGGGTTCCTTGACGGCGACCTCGCGGTCCACCGTCTCGTCCTTGGCCCGCCACACCGTTCCCATGCCGCCGTGCCCGAGCTTGGCGAGCAGCCGGTAGCGGCCCGCGATGAGCCGGCCCGTGCCGGGATCCGCCAGCGCGGGCGGCGACTGCGGAGACGGTGACTGTGGGGCCGGTGGTGGCTGTGCGGCCGGTGACTGTGGGGCCGGTGGCTGTGGGGGGTGCTGCCCTGGTGGCATCGGTACCGGCTGGGCGGACTGCGGGTGGGCGGACTGCGGCTGCGGCACGACCTGGGTGGGCAGGGCGTACGGGTTGTCCGGGTGCGGCATCGCCACCGGTGGGCCCGGTGGACCCGGTGGGTTCGGTGGGTTCGGTGGCTGGAGACTGAAACTCGTTGGCTCGTCGGACCCGTGCGGGACTCCCCCGTTGCTGCTCATGAGACATCCATATCGCGCCAAGCGGTCCGGAATCCACCTCGAACGCCGACCGGTCACAGACCCGTGACCAAGGTGTCGACGGCGACAACGAAGTACTGCCTCGCCTCCCGCGCCTTTCCGACCGGCGCCGACATCCACACGTCGTACAGCCGCCCGTCCTCCTCCCAGCACAGGTCGTACGTGTGCCGGGGGCCCTCCGCCGCGCTGAACCCGTTCCAGGTGAACTCCCAGGACGCGGCCCGGTGTCCGCGGTGCGTGGTGGGGACGACCCGGCCGTCGCGGTAACCGGGGTGGGCGGCCGGGCCCTCGGCCGCCGCGCGCCGCAGCACGGTCAGCGGGCCTCCGGGGCCGGATGCGGCGACCCTGATGCCGAGGCGGAAGGTCTTCTCCGGCGACATGTAGAAGACCCGCTCGCCCTGCCGTACGCGGGTGAAGCCGTCCGGCACGGCGAGCGCGAACCCGGCCGGGTCGTCGGCGAGGCGGTACCCGGCGGGGACGGTCGGGTCGGGGCTCCGGCTGCGGGTCGGGCCAAGGGTCGGAGTCGGGTTCGGGGTCGTAGTCGTGGTCGGAGTCGGGGTCGGGGTCGAGCTCGGGCTGTGGCCGGCGCTCGCCGACGTGTGCGGCGCCGGACTCGTCGGCGTACCGAACCCGTGGCCGCCACCGTTCGTCAGCAGGGCCGCCGCGGACACCCCCGCGCCCGCCATCGCGGCGACCAGCAGCAGAGTGACCAGCACGCCGCGCGGGGAGCGACCCGGGGCGGCGTCCGCCGGGGGCCGGGCGGACGGGTCCTGCCAGGCCGGCGCGTACTCGGAGGACGGGCCCGGGGTCCGATCGGCCGGCGGCTTCGGCGGGTGGTCGACCGGTGACTCCGGTGGCGGGCCGGACGGCTCGGCGCGGGCCCGGCCCAGCGGCAGGGCGCGGGACCGCAGCGGCCCGGTGCGGCTGCGGGTGCGGGCCGGTGGTGGCTTCGGTGTGCGCCCGGTGTCCCGGAAGGTCCGCAGCATCCGCTCGGCCCGCGCCGCGTCCAGCCGTCGCGCCGGATCGCGTTCGAGGAGACCCCGGACGACGGGCAGGATCGGCGCGGCCTGCGCGGGCGGCCGTATCTCGGCGGAGACGACCGCGTGCAGGATGCCGCCCAACGAGTCGCGGTGGAACGGCGATTCACCGCTCAGGACGGTGCACAGCAGCGCGCCCAGCGACCACAGGTCGGACGCGGGGCCGGTCCTGGCCCCGGACATCCGTTCGGGCGCGGTGTACTCGGGCGAGCCGACGAAGGAACCGCTCTCGGTGAGAGTGGTGGCGCCCGCGACCCGCGCGATACCGAAGTCGGTGAGGACGACACGGTCGGTGCCGTCCTCCACGAGGACGTTCGCGGGCTTGATGTCCCGGTGCAGGACCCCGGCCGCGTGCGCCGCGCGCAGCGCGCCCAGCAGGGCGATGCCGATCCGGGCGGCCTCGTCCGCGTCGACGGGCCCGTGCGCGGCGATCCGCTCGGCGAGGGAGCCTCCGTCGACCAACTCCATGACGAGGTACGGGCGTTCGTCGTGCTCGACGACGTCGTGGACGACGATGATGTGCGGATGGCGCAGCTGGGCCACGGCCCGGGCCTCGCGCAGCGTCCGGTCGCGCTGGCGCAGGGCCTGCCGGGTGGGGAGGGTCTCGTCGAGATCGAGGGGGATCTCCTTGACCGCCACCTGCCTGCCGAGCAGCTCGTCGGTCGCCCGCCACACGACGCCCATGCCACCGCGCCCGATCCGCGCCTCCAGGCGATAACGGCCCGCTATGACACGGAAGTCGTCCCCCGGGGTCCCCATGCGCCCCATGATGCCGCGCCGGACGCCCTCCTTCCGCGGCGCTGACCGGCCAAGTGTGCCTCGGACCGGCCACCGGTCACGGCAGGCCGGCGGCACACTGCCACGACAGACTTCCGAATCGATCACTTTCAGCCATGACCGGATGCACAGCGGAGCCGCGTGCTCGGTGACTGGCGCCTCGGGAGCAATGACCTTCACCAACTGGTCGGACAATTACGTCAGCGGGCGTACCTGCTCCGATTGGGCCTGACCCCCGCACAACAGTGAGCCGCCTTGACGGCCTGTTCGGCGGAGCTCTTGTACCGGGTTCCGCCGAACCCGTCCGTAGGGTCGAACAAAAGCAGGGGACGGTTACTGCCTGACTTCTCCTTCTCGCCAGCCCTGCAGCACGGTCTCAAGCTGTTTGCGCGTAGTGGCCCAGTCATCCATAGGAGAGGCCATGCAGATCGCGTACTCGACCCCGCTCCGGGCGATGTACATCAGGTCGACGGCCCGGTACGCCCCGGAGGGGCGCGAAACGTGCACCTGCTCTGTCCAGGTGTACTCCAGTCGGGAGCCTGGACGGTCACGGTAGGTCTGGCGCCGCATGCCCAAGCGCTCGTAGTCCGCCAGCTGCCGTTCCAACTGCTGTTCCAGTTCGGCTTGATGGAAGTACGGGTCGTCGTAGTCCGGCGAGATGTCGACGGCGATACGCACCAGGTGCTCACCCTTGTCCGGCGAGTAGTCGATCTGCTGCAAGCCGTCCTTGCTCTTGATGGAGACCGACCGCTCCCAGCCCTTGGGCAGGTAGATGCTGAACCCTGCCGGGTCGTTGTGCTGCTGCCAACTGGCGGGAACCGTTCCCGGGCCGCCTTCCCCGGTCGGCGTGGCACTTGCGCTCGGGCTCGGCCCGGCGGAGTCGGTGGACCCGGTCGTGCCGAACTGCCGCACCGCCACCGCGGTACCCCCGCCGACGATCGCCGCGAAGGCGACGACCAGGGCGAGGGTACGCAGCCGGCGGCGCTTCGGCGGCGTGGGAACGGGCCCGATCTCCGCCGGCGGATACGGCGTGGCGGCGGCCGTCTGCGCGCGGGTACCGGTGCCGGTGCCGGTGCCGGTGCCCGTCCCGGTGCTGCCGTACCCCGCCCGCACCGGCGGCGCATACGACTGCGCACGCGGCATTCGTCCCGCCGCCGCCTCGGCGAGCAGCTGCTCGGCCTGGACCATGCCGGGCCGCACGGCCGGGTCCTTGTGCAGCAGCGCGGCGATGACGGGGCCGAGCGGACCGGCGTACCGCGGCTCGGCGGGTTCCTCCTCGACGACCGCCTGCATGGTGGTCAGCGGTGTCGTACGGCGGAACGGCGACCGTCCCTCGACGGCCGTGTACAGCGTGGCCCCGAGCGCCCACAGATCGGAGGACGGTCCCGGGTCCTGGCCGCGGATCCGCTCGGGAGCCAGGTAGTCGACCGAGCCGACGACCTCTCCGGTGCGCGTGATGGTCGTGTCGCCCTCGATCTGGGCGATGCCGAAGTCGGTGAGCAGAACGCGGCCGTCGCGCCCGAGGAGCACGTTGCCGGGTTTCACGTCACGGTGCAGCACCCCGGCGGTGTGCGCGGCGCGCAGTGCCCGCAGCACCCACAGCCCGACGCGGGCCGCCTCCGTGGGCTCGACGCGCCCCTGTTCCCTGACCGCGTCGGCCAGCGAGTGGCCCTCGACCAGCTCCATCACGATCCACGGCCGGTTGTCGTGGTCCAGCACGTCGTGCACGGTGACGACCGCGGAGTGGTTGATCCGGGCGGCCGCGCGCGCCTCCGCGCGGGTGCGGGCCAAGAGCACGGCCTGGTCGCTCTCGGACACGTAGAGCGCGGCGGTCAACTCCTTGATCGCGACGGCTCGGTGCAGCACCTCGTCGTGTGCACGCCACACCCGGCCCATGCCGCCCTTGCCTATCGGCTCGGCGAGCCGGTAGCGCCCCGCGACGAGCTGGCCCTGCATCTGATCCACGTTGCCCCGCAATGCTCTTGACAGGGTCAGAGTAAGGACCTGTCACGGCCGAAAGGAACCAGGGAGCCGTCAAGGAGACCGCACTGTGACGGTTGTCCCTTCAAGAGACGGGAGACAACCAAAGGGACGCCCTCGGCGTCCCGGCACCCCACGGACCCGGACCCGGACCCGGACCCGGACCCGGACCCGGACCCGGACCCGGACCCGGACCCGGGCTCGGCCCTGTCGGCCGGCTGACGCTCCGACGCGTCAGCCCGTCACCCGGTACGTCCCCGACGCCTGCTCGTACAGCCGGGTCACCTCGTCCCGCTCGGCCTCCGGGCCGCGCACCTGCACCACGTGGTACTTCCCGTCGATCAGCATCGCGACGTTGCGGACGTACAGCTCGCGCCCGTCGTCACCGGTCCACGTGAACTGCCCCTCGGCCATGGTCCGCTCGCCCACCCGGATCGTCTTCAGCCCGGTCGCGGTGGCCCAGCTGGAGTCACGGTAGGGCTGGAGCTCCGGTTCCTTCTCCCGCTGGTACACCATCGGGTCGCTGCCGTCCCCGTCCGCGCTGTCCCGTCCCGGAACGACGATGAGCTCGAAGGTGCCCTGCGTGTACACGACCTGCCCGCGCCCGTTGACCGGCGTGCGGTCCCAGCCGTTGGCGACGGCGACCTGGAAGCCCTCGGTGTCCTTGCGCAGGGTGAATCCGTCGGCGACCTCGGGACCGTGGGTCTGCGTCTCGGTGGAGGCGGCGGACGAGGACGGGCCGCTCTCGGGCTGCGGCGACGTCTGGTCGGGCCGGGGCTCACTGCTCGCCTCCGGTGACTGCTCCGGCGCCGGACCGACCTCGCCTGCGGTCCCGGTCCGGTCCGTGCCGTCCTCCGCGCCGGAGCCGGTCTTCGGCATGAAGAGCATGGCGTACGCGATGGCGCCGGCCAGCAGGAGCAGGATCAGCAGGAGCAGGGTCCGGCCGAGCCTGCGCGGCGAACCGGTTCCCTCCCGCGCCCGCTTGTGCCGTCCGTGGTGCGCGGGCAGCCCCGCGCGCCGCCTGCGCACCAGCTCGCCCCGGCGCCGTATGACGGGCAGCCGGCTGGTGTCGGCGGGCGGCGCCGCGACGACGTGCGCGCCGGCCTCCGGCTCGGGCGCCGAACGCACCAACGAACGCAGCCAGCCGCGCAGTTCCTCGAAGTCCAGCCGCTCGGTCGGGTCCTGCCGCAGCAGCGACTCGACGACCGGCCGCAGCGGCCCGCACTCCTCGGCGAAGGCGGGCGGCTCCGCGCACACCAGCTGCACCAGCTCGGCGGTCGACTCCTCCGGATACGGCGCGTGCCCCTGAACGGCCCGGAAGAGCAGCGCGCCCAGCGCCCACAGGTCGGTGGCGGGCCCGATCGGCGCCGCCAGCTGCCAGTTCTCGTGCACAGGCCCGGCCTGCTCCGGCGCCCACCGCTCGGTCACGGGTCCCACCACGGCCATCCGCGCCTGCCGGGCCCGCTCCGCCGCCAACGCGGTCGTGGGCCCACGCCGCACAGGCGCACCCGCGGCCAGGTCGTCCCAGCGGGTGGGAGACGGGATCGCGGCACCGGGAGAGGGCGCCGACGGTCCACCGGCGGACGCGGGGCCGAGGCCAGGGCCGGAACCGGGTGCCGCGCGATGACCGGAGGGTGCGCCGGGGTACGCGGCACTGCCGTCCCCTCCGGAGGGCAGTACCGAACGCCCTCGCTCCCCTTGCCCGTTGCCCCCGGCCGCCGGCGCTCCACCGCGAGGCGCGGCACCGTGCCATGAGGCGGCCCGCACACCGTAGGGGTCGGCTGTCTGCCCCGGCACCCCGGAACCGGACGACGCCTGCACCCCGTTCGCACCGGGATACGGCTGCTGCTGCTCCAGCCCGGCCGCCCCGGGATACGGCTCCTGCCTCGCACCGTTCGCCCCGCCGTACGGCTGCTCCGCACCACTGCCCAGGGGGTACGGCGGCTGCTGTGCCGAGCCGTGGCTCCGCGCGGCCGGGTCACCCGTGCGGGCCGGGCGGGCGCCGGGCAGGGCCGTCGGGTCGCCCTCGGGGGCGGGACGCGCTCCCGGCAGGGCCGCCCGGCCGTTCTGCGCCTCCTGGACCCGGGCCGCGGCCCGCGCCCCCGCGCGGTACGCGGCGATCGCCCCGGCCCGCGCCGCCCTGATGTCCGTGCCGGTGTCGACAGCCCGGCGGGCGAGCGCGGCCGACGCCCCGTTCTCCGTCTCCGGGCCGGGAGCCGGCAGTCCGCCCGCCGCCCGCGCCTCGATGGCGGCCCGCCGAGCGGCCTCGGCATCCGCTCCGTCCAGGCCCACGGCACTCACGGCACTCACGGCGCCATGGACACCGGGACCGCCTGGCCCCTGAGGACCACCGGGGCGGCCTGCCCCCTGGGGACCACCGGCACCGAGAGCACCACGGGAGCCGTACCGGGCACCACCGGAACCGGGACCGCCGGAACCCGGGCCGCCGGAACCGGGCACACCGCCGCGGGAGCCACCGGCGTCCAGCACGGCTCCGCCCGCAGGCCCTCGCCCGCCACCGGACTCCCCGCCACCGGACTCCCCGCCTCCGGCGCCCCACTCACTGTCCTCGGCCGGCACCGGGTCGTACCCGCACAGCGCTTCCTCCGCCGCGCCCACCGCGAGACCGGTCAGCATCACCCGGCCGTCGTCGCAGACGAGCACCGTGCGCGCGGTGACGTTCCGGTGCACCCAGCCGTGGGCGTGCAGGACCCGCAGGGCCATGATGACGTCGTCGGCGACCTCGGCCGCCCGGTACGGCGTCAGCGGCTTCTCGGCGAGCAGCGCCGCCAGGGGCCGCGCGGCCACCAACTCGCTGACGACCCACAGTGACCCGCCCTCGGCGAACACGTCGAAAACCTGGTCGAGCCTTGGGTGGTCGGGGATCCGCGCCGCGGCCTGCGCGGCCTCGACGGCCCGCCGTACGGCCGGATCCGCCGGCCGTCGCACACTCCCGCCCGCGGGCGCGCGCCGCGCCCCGCGGTCCTGCGGGTCCCGGGCCGTGAAACCGTCCGGCAGTCCCTCGGCGTCGAGCACCTCGGCCTCGACGACCTCGGGCAACGGCACCTGCCTGACCAGGACTTCCTGCCCGCTGTAGGTGTCGAAGGCCCGGGTCTCGGTGAGTTCGTACTCGTCGGAGGGCGGCAGCGGCAGGCGGTAGCGGTCGGCGAGTACCCGTCCCGCATAGTCGTCCACGGTGCCTCCCCCGGCCGCCCGGTTGGTCAATTCCGTTCGCCTCACGGCCCGTTCTGTACCCAGAGCTGGATGCGTACGGTCCGCGAACACTCACGATACGTGCCGGAGGCAACCCGCAAAGAGGGGATTCCAGATCTCACGCGCCAAACCCGGGATCGAACTAGGGGCCGATCACCGAACGGTCCCTCACGACTTCGGCCGGAAGGTGTCCGCCATCGTCTGCCAGGTGGTCTTGCGCAGCTCACTGTCCCAGTTCGCGGCTTTCGCCGTGTACATCAGCCCATATCCCAGTTGGCCGTTGACCACGAACCCCCGGTCGATCACTCGGTACTGCGTCCCGCTCTCCACATAGGTGAACTCCCAGTCGGCCGTGTTCCAGCCGCGGTAGTCCACCTTCTCTATTCGGATCCTGTCGTACTGGGAGCGGGTCATGGAGCGTTCCTGGTTCTCCCAGTCCGCCACCGGGTCGCTCTTCGGTGTGGAGGTCCAGCCCACGAGCAGCTTCTGCCCGGCGGGCCCGGTGAACCGGTCCCCCGCGGCACTCGTCGACTGGTACGTCCACCCCTCGGGCAGCCCGATCGAGTAGCCCTGGGTTCCCTCATGCGTGGAGACCGCGGCACCGGAGCCGGAAGAACCGGAGGAACCGCCCGACCCGGCACCCTTGTCGGCGGACGCGCTCGCCTCACCGCTCGGCGTGGTCTGCGCACCCGTCGACGCGGACTCGGTCGCCGGACCGTCCGTACGGGTACCGCCGCCCTCGTCCTCCTTCGTGTCGGCGCTCCCGCTCGCACTGGCCGTCACCTTGGCACCGCCGCCCTCGGCCCCGTCCGAGCCGTCGTCACCGCCGAGCGTGAGCGCCAGCACGGTACCGATCACGGCGAGCACCACGACCACCGCGATGATCAGCAGGGTCCTGCGCGGCACCACATCGGTGAGCGGCGCCCTGGGCACGGGCCGCGGCGGCAGATCCGGCGGCGTCATCACGGGCCACCCGGAACTCAGGTTCCCCGCCCCGCCGTTGGCCCCCTGCGCACTCCCGCCCCGAGGCCCGGGCACCCCGCCCGAACCCGAACCCGAAGCCGCCCCGGACACGCCCGCGGACGCACCCCCGGCCCCACTCGACGCGGCCTTCCCCGAACCCGAGGAGGAAACGCCACCGCCACCCGAGCCGGAGCCCGACCCACCGCTACCGCCACGGGAGCCCGAGGCCCCCGCACCGCTCTCCGTCCCCGAAGCGGCGGCTCCCCCACCGAGCCCCGCGCCAGCCGCACCGCCACCGGACCGCGAGACATCCGCACCACCACCGGATCCGGAGCCGGGCCGAGACCCGACCCCGTCCCCGGAACCATCCGTACCGTCACCGGACTTGCCGCGAGCCGCCCCCGCGGACGCCGCCGCTCCGGCCGCCCCGGCGGCCTTCCGCACGGAACGCAGTGCGCCGCGGAACCGCTCGCCGGCCTCCTCGCCGCGCCTGCCCCCGGCGCCGCTCGCCGGACGCCTTCCGTCCGCACGCCCGTCGGGCTGCGGGGGCAGCGGCACGACCTTCGTCGCGTCGAGCGCCGGCTCCGGCTCGGCCTGCCGTTCCGGCGCGTGGATGACGGCGTTGAGCATCGCCCGCGCGCCCGCGTCGTCGAGCCGCTTGGCCGGGTCCTTGGAGAGCAGGCCGTAGATGACGTCCTTCAGCGGACCGGCGTTCTTCGGCTCCTCCAGCGGCTCGGTCATCACCGCGGTCAGAGTCGCTATGGCCGACCCCTTGTCGTACGGCGGCACCCCCTCGACCGACGCGTACAGCAGCCCGCCCAGCGACCACAGGTCGGCCGCCGGACCCGGCTTGTGCCCGCGCGCCCGCTCCGGCGAGATGTAGGAGGGCGCGCCGACGAGCATGCCGGTCGAGGTGATGGACGGGTCGCCCTCCACCTGGGCGATGCCGAAGTCGGTGAGCACGACCCGGCCGTCGTCGGAGATCAGCACGTTCGACGGCTTCACGTCGCGGTGCAGGATGCCCTCGCGGTGCGCGGACCGCAGCACGTCGAGGATCGCCAGGCCCACTTCGGCCGCGCGCTTGGGTTCGAGGAGGCCGTCCTCCCGGATGACCTCGGCGAGCGACTTGCCCTCGACGAGCTCCATCACGATCCACGGCCGGTCGTCCTCGTCGACCACGTCGAAGACCGTCACCGCGCTCTTGTTGCGGATCCGCGCGATCGCCTTGGCCTCACGCAGCGTGCGCGTGATCAGGCGCCGCTTCTCCTCCTCGTCGATATTGGACGGGAACCGCAGCTCCTTGACGGCGACCGTGCGGCCCAGGGTCTCGTCCTCGGCACGCCACACCGTGCCCATGCCTCCGCGGCCGAGCACTCCTCCCAACCGGTACCGCCCGGCGAGAAGACGCTCGCTGTTGTCCTGACGAGTGTCCTGACGGGATGTCCCCGCCCGCTCCGCCTCCGACATGCGTCCCCTCATGCAACCCGCCCTGACAGAGCCTCCATTGTCCCTCACCCGACAAGTGCCCGACGCCCAGGGTGCCTCTGGGGCCACCGGGCCCATCGCGCAGCCCGTGACATCCCTCACCCGGGACCCACCGCCCCGGCCTCACCCACCCCACCGGATCCTCATCCCCAGGCCGCCACTCCCGTCACCACCCCTCCCCTGACCGTCACTCCCGGGATCGCCCCCGGAGCCGTAACTCCCGGGGCCGCTGCGCCTCTTGAGCCGCGCCCCTGGATGATGGCCCTCGACAAGGGAGGTCCCCGCGATGCCACGGCTACGGACACTGCTGGCCCTGCCTGTGTCCCTGGCCCTCCTCGTCCTGACGCCGGCCGCCTCCTCGGCGCCCTCGGGCCCGCCCGCCGACGCCGTCCTCCCGCTGCTGGTGACCCGAGGCGGCGCCCCCGCCGCGGCGCTCCTGGCCCGCGAGGAGACCGGCAGCCGATATACCCGGGCCGGCCACGGCATCGCCCGCGCCGACCACTTCCGGGCCGGCAGCGTCACCAAGACCTTCATCGCCACGGTCGTCCTGCAACTGGCCGCCGAACACCGGCTGAAGCTGTCCGACACCGTGGAGCGGCACCTGCCCGGCCTGGTGAGCGGAGCGGGCAACGACGGCCGCGCGCTGACCCTGCGCGCCCTGCTCACCCACACGAGCGGCCTGTACGACTTCACCGCGGACACCGGGGGCCTCACCCCCGTCGCCCCTCTTCAGGCCGTGCACATCGCACTCACCCACCCCCCGGCCCGCCCGGGCCGCTTCGCGTACTCGAACACCAACTACGTGCTGCTCGGCCTGGTCGTCGAGCAGGTCACCGGCCACTCGTACGCCACCGAGGCCGAGCGCCGCGTCATCGCTCCGCTGGGTCTGACGGGCACCTCCTTCCCGGGATCCCGCACCGCTCTGCCCGCCCCGCACGGCCGCGCCTACGCCGCCGACGGAACCGATGTCACCCGGCTCGACCCGCGGGTGGCCGGAGCCGCGGGCGAGCTGGTGACCACGCTCGCCGACCTGGACCGCTTCTACGCGGCCCTGTTCAACGGACGCCTCCTGCCCTCGCACTGGCTGCGCGAGATGCTCGACACCCGCACCGCACACGGCTCGTACGGCATGGGGCTGTACCCGGTGACGCTGTCGTGCGGCACCACGGTGTGGGGGCACAACGGCCGGATCTCCGGCAGCTACGTGCGCACCGCTGCCACCGTCGACGGCCGCCGTGTCCTCACCTTCCGGGTGAACACGGACACGGTCACAGATCCCGGCCTCGAACCGGCCCTGCTCGCCGCCGAGTTCTGCCCCCGCACCTCGTAGAACGACCGGATTCCGAACGAAGATCCCGGCTCCCGACACCCGTTCGGGTGACGTTCGGCGGTCCCGCCGGGGTTCACAACGGCACGATGTCCGGCGCCCCGAGCCTCGCCGCGTCCGCCGTCAGATCGTCGGGCTGCCGCTGCGACTCCCGTTCCGACTCCACCCGCTTCTCGTAGTGCTCGACCTCGCGCTCGATCTGGTCCTTGTCCCAGCCGAGCACCGGTGCCATCAGTTCCGCGGCCTCGCGCGCGCAGCGGGTGCCCCGGTCGAAGGTCTCGATGGAGATGCGGGTGCGCCGGGTCAGCACGTCGTCCAGGTGCCGCGCGCCCTCGTGCGAGGCGGCGTACACGACCTCGGCGCGCAGGTAGTCCTCGGAGCCTTGCAGGGGATCGCCCAGTGAGCTGTCGGCGGCGACCAGGTCGAGGACCTCCTCCGCCATCGCGCCGTAACGGTTCAGCAGGTGCTCCACGCGCACCACATGAAGCCCGGTACGGGCGGCGATCCGCGCCCGCGCGTTCCACAGCGCCCGGTACCCCTCGGCGCCGATCAGCGGGACGTCCTCCGTGACGCACTCCGCGACCCGCATGTCGAGGCCGTGCACGGCCGCGTCCACCGCGTCCTTGGCCATCACCCGGTAGGTCGTGTACTTGCCGCCCGCCACCACGACGAGCCCCGGCACCGGATGGGCCACGGTGTGCTCGCGCGACAGCTTGCTGGTGGCGTCCGACTCGCCGGCCAGCAGCGGCCTCAGGCCCGCGTACACGCCCTGGACGTCGTCCCTCGTCAGCGGGACGGCGAGGACCGAGTTCACGTGTTCCAGCAGGTAGTCGATGTCGGCGCTGGAGGCGGCCGGGTGCGCCTTGTCGAGGTCCCAGTCGGTGTCGGTCGTACCGACGATCCAGTGCCGGCCCCACGGGATGACGAACAGGACGGACTTCTCGGTGCGCAGGATCAGCCCGGTCGACGAGTGGATACGGTCCTTCGGCACGACCAGGTGGATGCCCTTCGAGGCACGGACGTGGAACTGGCCGCGCTCCCCCACCATCGCCTGGGTGTCGTCGGTCCACACACCCGTCGCGTTCACGACCTGCTTGGCGCGGATCTCGTACTCCCCGCCCGCCTCGACGTCCTGCACCCGGGCGCCGACGACCCGCTCGCCCTCGCGCAGGAAGCCGGTCACCCGCGCGCGGTTGGCGGTCTTCGCCCCGTACGCCGTCGCCGTGCGCACCAGCGTGGTCACGAAGCGGGCGTCGTCCATCTGGGCGTCGTAGTACTGCAAGGCGCCCACCAGCGCGTCCTTCTTCAGGGCGGGCGCCACCCGCAGGGCGTGGCGGCGGCTCAGGTGGCGGTGCACGGGCAGGCCCCGGCCGTGCCCGCGGGCCATCGACATCGCGTCGTAGAGCGCGACGCCCGAGCCGGCGTACAGCCGCTCCCAGCCCTTGTGCCGGAGCGGGTACAGGAACGGCACCGGCTTCACCAGGTGCGGCGCGAGCCGCTCCAGCAGCAGGCCGCGTTCCTTCAGCGCCTCCCGGACGAGCGTGAAGTCGAGCATCTCCAGATACCGCAGGCCGCCGTGGATCAGCTTGCTGGATCTGCTGGAGGTGCCCGACGCCCAGTCACGCGCCTCGACCAGGCCCGTGGACAGGCCTCGGGTGACGGCGTCGAGCGCGGTGCCCGCGCCGACCACGCCCGCACCCACCACCAGCACGTCCAGTTCACGCTCGGCCATTGATGCGAGTGACTCGGCGCGTTGCGCCGGTCCCAGTGTCGCTGTCCTCACCACTGCCTCCGCTGTCGGTCGTGCCGGTGTCACCCCTGAGGAGTGGCCCGGTCCGTATCCCCCATGCCCAAATTCTGACCGGCTTGCCCAAGTTCAGCCACCACGGGCCCCAGCCTGTGGACAACCTTCACGGAGTCCCGGACGAAAGCGCGCGGACCGACCGGAAGACACACGGGACCAATCCCGCAGATCGGTCATATTTACTCCTAGTCTGACATTGCGCTCGCCCGTCCTGTCCACCGGGCTTGCGCACCTGTCCCGCTTCGGTTACTGGGAAGGACGGCCCACGCCATGCCCGCAGATCTCGCCGTGATCGGACTCGGCCCCTACGGACTGCCCCTGGCCCAGGCCGCCGTCGCCGCCGGCATCGCCACCCTCGGTTACCGGACCGGACCCGAGCCCGGCTCCCTCAGCCCCGCCGAACTGCGCCGGATGCTCTCGGGGGGCTTCCGGCACGCCACCGGCCCCGCCGGGCTCGGCCGGGTGCGCACCGCCGTCATCTGCGCGCCCACGCCACGGGACGCGGACGGCGGGCTCGACCTGAGCCAGGTGGAGGCCGCCGCCCGCACCCTGGCCGCACACCTGCGCCCGCACACCACGGTGATCCTGGAGTCGCCCGTCCCTCCAGGCACCACGGAGGACTTCCTGCGCCCCCTCCTCGAAGAGGGCTCCGGACTGCGTGCGGGCCGCGACTTCCACCTCGCCTACTCGCCCAGCCGGGTCGACCCCGGCAACCGCGACTTCACGCCCGCCAACACCCCCAAGGTGATCGGCGGACTCACCCCCGCCTGCACCGAGTCGGCCGCCGCCTTCTACGGCCGCCTCACCGACAAGGTGGTACGCGCGCGTGGACCGCGCGAGGCGGAGACCGTGCAGCTCCTGGAGACCAACTACCGGCACGTCAACATCGCCCTCGTCAACGAGATGGCCGTCCTCTGCCACGACCTGGGCGTCGACCTGTGGGACGTCATCCGCTGCGCGGAGACCAAGCCGTTCGGCTTCCAGGCCTTCCGCCCCGGCCCCGGCGTCGGCGGCCACACCGTCCCCCAGGACCTGACCGGCAGCGGCTCCGGCCGCACCCTGCGCATGGTGGAACTCGCCCAGCAGGTCAACAGCCAGATGCCCCGGTACGTCATCCAGCGCGCCGCGACCCTCCTCAACGAGCACGGGAAGTCCGCGCGCGGCGCCCGTGTGCTGCTGCTCGGCGTCACCTACAAGCCCGACCTCGCCGACCAGCAGGCCACCCCGGCCCAGGAGATCGCGGTCCGGCTGATGGAGCTGGGCGCCTCCGTCAGCTACCACGACCCGCACGTCCCGTCCTGGAACGTCCTGGACCGCCCGGTCCCGCGCGCGGACTCGCTCTACGAGGCCGCCGCGGACGCCGATCTTACGATCCTGCTCCAACAGCACCGCACGTACGACCTCCAGGGCCTGTCGGTGAAGGCCCAGTTGCTGCTGGACACGCGAGGGGCGACGCCGACCGGGGCGGCCCACCGGATCTGAGGGTGAATTTCCGGGTGAACCGGGCAGAGGTGCCTGCTACTCTTCGGCGACTCGTCGCACATGCGTGCGCGAGTTCCGTCGCACGTTCGTGCGCACACCTCACCGCTCGTTCACCGGTCCCGCGAGGGACATGGGGGGATTTCTGTCATGGCCCAGTCAGCGCCACCGCCGCAGCCCGCCGAGGGCAACCCGTACGCCCAGCAGCCCGGAGCCGTGCCGCAGCCCACCGACGGCGGCAACCCGTACGCCCAGCAGCCGGGCGCCATGCCGCCTCCCCCGGTGCCGTACGCCCCGGCGCCGCCCGCCCCGGCCCGCGGCAATGTCGCCCTCGGTCTGGTCGTCGCCGTCGTCGCGGCCCTGGTCACCGCCGGCGTCTACGGCGCCCTCGTCGGCGCCACCGAGTACGAGATCGGCTACGCGGCGGTCGGCGTCGGCTTCCTCATCGGCTTCGCCGCGGGCAAGCTCGGCGGCTCCCACCCGGTGCTGCCCGTGGTGAGCGCGGTCCTGTCCCTGGGAGCCGTCTACGCGGGCCAGCTCCTCGGCATCGCGATGATCGGCGCCGACGACAGCGGCATGTCCGTGACGACCATTCTCACGGACCACTTCGACCTGGTGACCAAGAGCTGGAGCGAGGAGGCCGACGTGATGACCTTCCTGTTCCTCGGCATCGGCGCGTTCGCCGCGTTCTCCGGCGCCAAGAAGGCCGCAGCGTAACGACGTACCCCTTACGCACCCCCCACGTGCCGGGTACGTACCCGGAAGGGGCCGCCCGCCTGATGGTGGGCGGCCCCTCCGCGTGGTGCCCCCTAGCGCCGGTGCACGGAGTCCGCGACCGTCACCTCGACGCGCTGGAACTCCTTGAGTTCGCTGTAGCCGGTGGTGGCCATGGCGCGGCGCAGGGCGCCGAAGAAGTTCATCGAGCCGTCCGGGGTGTGGGACGGGCCCGCGAGAACCTCCTCAAGGGTGCCGACCGTGCCGAGGTCGACCTTCTTGCCGCGCGGCAGCTCCTCGTTGACGGCCTCCATGCCCCAGTGGTGGCCCTTGCCCGGCGCGTCGGTCGCGCGCGCGAGCGGGGAGCCCATCATCACCGCGTCGGCACCGCAGGCGATGGCCTTGGGCAGGTCGCCGGACCAGCCGACGCCGCCGTCCGCGATCACGTGCACGTACCGGCCGCCGGACTCGTCCATGTAGTCCCGGCGGGCCGCGGCCACGTCGGCGACCGCGGTCGCCATCGGGACCTGGATGCCCAGCACATTGCGCGTGGTGTGCGCCGCGCCGCCGCCGAAGCCGACCAGGACACCCGCCGCGCCGGTGCGCATCAGGTGCAGGGCCGCGGTGTACGTGGCGCAGCCGCCGACGATCACCGGGACGTCGAGCTCGTAGATGAACTGCTTCAGGTTCAGCGGCTCGTGCGAACCGGAGACGTGCTCCGCCGAGACCGTCGTACCGCGGATGACGAAGATGTCCACACCCGCGTCCACGACCACCTTGGAGAACTCGGCGGTGCGCTGCGGGGAGAGCGCGGCGGCGGTGACGACGCCCGCGTCGCGCACCTCCTTGAGGCGCTGCCCGATCAGCTCCTCCTTGATGGGAGCGGCGTAGATCTCCTGGAGGCGGCGGGTCGCCGCCTCGACCGGCAGGCCGACGATCTCGTCGAGCAGCGGCTGCGGGTCCTCGTGGCGCGTCCACAGTCCTTCGAGGTTCAGCACGCCGAGGCCGCCGAGCTCGCCGATGCGGATCGCGGTGGCCGGGGAGACGACCGAGTCCATGGGAGCGGCCAGGAACGGCAGCTCGAAACGGTAGGCGTCGATCTGCCAGGCGATCGAGACCTCCTTCGGGTCCCGCGTACGGCGGCTGGGGACGACGGCGATGTCGTCGAAGGCGTACGCCCGGCGGCCGCGCTTGCCGCGCCCGATCTCGATCTCAGTCACGTGTGTGGCCTTTCCCTGATGCGTTTCAGCGTCTTCCAGTATCGCCGACGGGTACGACAGCGGCTGCCCCGGACGTACGGCGAGGGCGGCCCCGGTCGTCCGGGGCCGCCCTCGGCCGGTCTCACGCGCGCGCGGGAGTCACTTGCTGCGGCTGTAGTTCGGCGCCTCGACCGTCATCTGGATGTCGTGCGGGTGGCTCTCCTTGAGGCCGGCCGAGGTGATCCGGACGAAGCGGCCGTTGGCCTGGAGCTCCCGTACCGTCCGGCCGCCGACGTAGAACATCGACTGGCGCAGGCCGCCGACCAGCTGGTGGACCACCGAGGAGAGCGGGCCGCGGTAGGGCACCTGGCCCTCGATGCCCTCGGGGACGAGCTGCTCGTCGGAGGCGACGCCCTCCTGGAAGTAGCGGTCCTTGGAGAACGACTTGCGGTCGCCGCGGGACTGCATGGCCCCCAGCGAGCCCATGCCGCGGTACGACTTGAACTGCTTGCCGTTGATGAACATCAGCTCGCCCGGGGACTCCTCGCAGCCCGCGAGCAGCGAACCGAGCATCACCGTGTCGGCGCCCGCGACCAGGGCCTTGGCGATGTCGCCGGAGTACTGCAGACCACCGTCGCCGATGACCGGGATACCGGCCTCCTTGGCGGCGAGCGACGCTTCGTAGATGGCCGTCACCTGCGGCACGCCGATGCCGGCGACCACCCGGGTCGTACAGATGGAGCCGGGGCCGACGCCGACCTTGATGCCGTCCACACCGGCGTCGATGAGCGCCTGGGCGCCCTCGCGCGTCGCGATGTTGCCGCCGATCACGTCGACGCCCAGGGAGTTGGACTTGATCTTGGCGACCATGTCGCCGACCAGCCGGGAGTGGCCGTGCGCGGTGTCGACGACGATGAAGTCGACGCCCGCCTCGATCAGGGCCTGGGCGCGCTCGAAGGCGTCACCTGCCACACCGACCGCGGCGCCGACGAGGAGACGGCCCTCGCCGTCCTTCGCCGCGTGCGGGTACTTCTCCGCCTTGACGAAGTCCTTGACCGTGATCAGGCCCTTGAGGGCACCGGCGTCGTCGACCAGCGGAAGCTTCTCGATCTTGTGCTTGCGCAGCAGTTCCATGGCTTCGGCGCCCGAGATGCCGACCTTGCCGGTGACCAGCGGCATCGGCGTCATGACCTCGCGCACCCGGCGGGCGCGGTCCGTCTCGAAGGCCATGTCACGGTTGGTGACGATGCCGAGCAGCTTCTTCTCGCCGTCGGTGACCGGGACGCCGCTGATGCGGAACTTGGCGCACAGCGCGTCGGCCTCGCCGAGCGTGGCGTCCGGGTGGATCGTGATCGGGTCGGCGACCATGCCCGACTCGGAGCGCTTGACCAGGTCGACCTGGTTGGCCTGGTCCTCGATGGACAGGTTGCGGTGCAGAACGCCGACGCCGCCCTGGCGGGCCATCGCGATCGCCATGCGCGACTCGGTGACCTTGTCCATGGCGGCGGACAGGAGCGGGATGTTGACCCGCACGTTCTTGGAGACGTACGAGGCGGTGTCGATCGCGTCGGGCGCCATGTCCGACGGGCCCGGCAGCAGCAGCACGTCGTCGTAGGTCAGCCCGAGCGTCGCGAATTTTCCGGGCACTCCGTCGACGTTGGCAGTCATGACACCTTCCCCAAATGGCCTTGATCGGTGCGGATGTCCATGCTAACGGGAAGCGGGGGTCCCGAATTCCACGGTTCCGTATGGCTACGGGCTTCGTATGTTCGTACGGAGGCGGCGCACAACCCGTTCAGACAAGGGCGCACCACCTGTCCCGGCAACGGCGCACCGCCTGCCTGGGCAGCGCCGCACCGCCTGTTCTCACCAGCGCCGTGCAGCCCGCCTCGGTGACGCCCTACTGCTCCGCCAGCGCCCGCAGCCTGCTCAGCGCCCGGTGCTGGGCCACGCGGACCGCACCAGGTGACATTCCCAACATCTGCCCCGTCTCCTCCGCCGTCAAGCCCACCGCGATCCGCAGCAGCAGCAGCTCGCGCTGGTTCTCGGGGAGGTTGGCGAGGAGTTTCTTGGCCCATTCGGCGTCGCTGCTCAGCAGCGCCCGCTCCTCCGGGCCGAGCGAGTCGTCCGGCCGCTCGGGCATCTCGTTCGAGGGGACGGCCGTCGAGCCGGGGTGCCGCATCGCCGCCCGTTGCAGGTCGGCGACCTTGTGCGCGGCGATGGCGAAGACGAACGCCTCGAACGGGCGCCCAGTGTCCTTGTAGCGCGGCAGGGCCAGCAGGACCGCGACACAGACTTCCTGGGCGAGGTCCTCGACGAAGTGCCGGGCGTCGCCCGGAAGACGCGACAGACGGGTGCGGCAGTAGCGCAGCGCCAGGGGGTGGACATGGGCCAGCAGGTCGTGCGTGGCCTGCTCGTCCCCGTCGACGGCGCGGTGGACGAGCGCACCGATCGCTCCTCGGGCCGTGCCCGCCTCGTCGTCGCGCATCGATCCATGGTGCCTTGACGGCATCCGATCCGTGGCATCGCGCTGGTCGTTGTGCACCGAAGCGTTATGAGCAGGTGCGCCGGAACTCATCCCTTGCGCCCTCCCCTCCCGCTCGTCCGACTCGTCCCCGAGGAACTCCACACCTCAAGGATGCGGCATCCGCGGCGAAACCAGCAGCGGGCACCCGGCGGGCCCCTGTGGCGAGCGCCTGCGGGGAGGTACGGGTGCGTCCCCGCGCCCGCCGGGCGGCGTCGGGGCGCGCCCGGCCTTCCTCGGGGACTCCGGCCCCGCCCACCTCCTGGTGGGCGGGGATGCCGGCGGCCCCGCTGTGACCCACGCGCTCCTGCTCAGCGCACCAGGCCCCACCGGAAACCGAGCGCCACGGCGTGTGCCCGGTCCGAGGCGCCCAGCTTCTTGAACAGCCGCCGGGCGTGCGTCTTGACGGTGTCCTCGGAGAGGAACAGCTCGCGGCCGATCTCGGCGTTGGAACGGCCGTGGCTCATGCCTTCGAGGACCTGGATCTCACGCGCTGTGAGTGTGGGCGCGGCGCCCATCTCGGCGGAGCGCAGCCGGCGGGGGGCCAGCCGCCAGGTCGGGTCGGCGAGGGCCTGCGTGACGGTCGCCCGCAACTCCGCGCGGGAGGCGTCCTTGTGCAGGTAGCCGCGGGCGCCGGCGGCCACCGCCAGGGCCACGCCGTCGAGGTCCTCGGCGACGGTGAGCATGATGATGCGCGCACCCGGGTCGGCGGACAGCAGCCGCCGGACGGTCTCGACGCCGCCCAGTCCGGGCATGCGTACGTCCATCAGAATCAGGTCCGAACGGTCGGCGCCCCAGCGGCGGAGGACTTCCTCGCCGTTGGCCGCGGTCGTCACGCGCTCGACGCCGGGCACGGTCGCGACCGCGCGGCGGAGCGCCTCTCGGGCAAGCGGGGAGTCGTCGCAGACGAGGACGGATGTCATGGCCGTCCTCCGCAGCTGATGCACGTCACCTTGAGCCTCCAGGCTGGTACGAAATCGTCACCTGTGCGGTCGACCGTCTCGGACGCCTGCCCGAGCGCTGGTGTTTCCAACCGCCTCCGCACTCTCAACGACGGTCACTCGAAAGAGTTACGGGGCCGTGTGCCATCTTCGGCACTCTACGTGAGGGCTCGGACACGATGCAGACATGCGCGCCCCACCTACAACCTTTCATTACAAGCCGTGCCCCATTCGGCCGTATTTCTTCCCTTTTGCTGGTGTCTGAGGCTAGATTCGCAATGAGTCATATTTTCATATCCTTAGATCGTAGTTGTACGGTCGTGGACACCGTATCCGCCCAGAACGGCTACAAGGGGTCACGCAATGGCAGATTTCTCCCGCCTTCCCGGACCGAACGCGGACCTGTGGGACTGGCAGCTGCTGGCTGCCTGTCGTGGGGTGGACAGCTCGCTCTTCTTCCATCCGGAGGGCGAGCGCGGGGCGGCCCGGAGCGCTCGTGAGAACTCGGCCAAGGAGGTCTGCATGAGGTGCCCGGTGCGTGCGCAGTGCGCGGCGCACGCGCTGGCGGTGAGAGAGCCGTACGGCGTCTGGGGCGGGCTGACCGAGGACGAGCGCGAGGAGCTCATGGGGCGGGCGCGCCACCGGCTGGTGTCGGCGTCGGCCGGCGGTGGCGACACCGCTTCGAACAATTGAAGGAACGTTTCGGCAGGATGGGCACGCGCACGCGTGCCCCTTATTTGTTTCGGGCGGATTCTTCCGGCGGGCCTCGCTAGCGGACCGCCGCCCGCGTCAGGTGGTCCAGCGTCGCCGCCACCGCCGGCACCTGCGCCAGGTCGGGCAGCGTGAGGGCGACGATCTCCCGGCGCACCGCCGGCTCCAGGGTCACCGTACGCGCCCCCCGCGGCCGTACGGACTCGACGGCGAGCTGGGGCAGGACGGCGACCCCGAGGCCGGCGCCCACCAGGCCCACCACCGCGGGATAGTCGTCGGTCGCGAAGTCGATGCGGGGCGTGAAGCCGGCGCCCTCGCACACCTCCACCAGTTGCCCGCGGCAGCGCGGGCAGCCCGCGATCCACGGCTCCCGGGCGAGTTCGCCGATGGCGACGGACGGTGCTCCCGCGAGGCGGTGCCGTTCGGGTACGAGGGCGACCAGACGGTCCGTCAGCAGGGGGCGTACGACGAGGTCGTCCCACTCCTCGGCGCCCGCCGCCCCCTCGTAGCGGAAGGCGAGGGCCACGTCGCAGTCGCCCTCGCGCAGGAGTTCGACGGACCGGGGCGGCTCGGCCTCCTCCAGCGAGACACGGGTGCCGGGGTGTGCCGCGCGCAGGGCGGCGAGGGCGGTCGGGACGAGGGTGGAGCTGCCGCTGGGGAAGGAGACCAGGCGGACCCGGCCCGCGCGCAGGCCGGCGATGGCGGCGACCTCCTCCTCGGCCGCGGTCAGCCCGGAGAGGATCCCGGCGGCGTGCCGCACGAGGGCCTCGCCGGCCTGGGTCAGCCGCATCTCGCGTCCGCTGCGGATCAGCAGGGGCGTGCCGACGGAGGCCTCCAGGGCCTTCATCTGCTGGCTGACGGCGGGCTGGGTGCAGCCCAGTTCGCGCCCGGCCGCCGAGAAGGAGCCGGTGGCGGCGACGGCGCGCAGCACGCGGAGATGACGGGCCTCGATCACCCTTCGAGCATAAGCGCAGCTTGGGGAGGCCGCCGCAATCTCCGTCGACGCTTTGGGGCGCGGTCGCCTACCGTGCGCCCATGAGGCTGCTCTCACCACAGCCGACCGGCGGGCCGGTGCGGGTACGGGCGCCCAGGCCCGGATCGACGTCTCCGGCGCGCTGATCGGCGAGCGCTGGCGCATCGGGTCCGAGGTGGTGCTGGAGGTCAGCGGCCGGCGGATACCGTGCGGCACCTTCCAGGGCCACACGGGTGAGCGGCAGTGGGTGAAGCGGTTCACGCGCAAGGGCGCGTCGGGTGCGTACCTGCGGGTGGTCGAACCGGGCGAGATCCGTGCCGGGGACCCCATCGAGATCGTCCGCCGTCCGGACCACGACGTGACGGTGGCCCTGATGTTCCGGGCGGTCAGGACCGAGCGGGAGCTGCGGCCGCGGCTGCCGGCGGCGGGCGAGGCGCTGCACTCGCAGGCGCGGGAGTGGGCACTGGCGTACGCGGCGGAGCGCGGAGCCCGGTGAGCCCTCACCGGACCGCCGTCCTCGACGGTTCCACCGATGGTGGAGGGCTTGTGCGGGGAGCGGACGGGCGCGGTCCCGGTCATTAACCTTGCGCCATGACAACGGCTCTCATCACGGGATCGACCGCGGGCATCGGTGCCGCGTTCGCACGGCGGCTGGCGGCGGACGGGCACAACCTCGTCCTGGTCGCCCGCGACACCAAGCGGCTGCGGGACCAGGCGACCGAACTGCACGACCGGCACGGCATCGAGGCGGAGGTGCTCACCGCCGACCTGGCGACGGACGACGGCATCGAGGCGGTGGCCGCCCGGCTCGGCGACCGCAGGAACCCCGTCGACCTGCTGATCAACAACGCGGGCTTCGGCAACAAGGGCCGCTATCTCGACGTCCCCATGGCCGACGAGCTGACCATGCTCAAGGTGCACTGCGAGGCGGTGCTGCGGCTGACGTCGGCGGCGGCCGGGGCGATGCGGGAGCGGGGGCGCGGCGGTGTCGTCAACGTCGCCTCGGTGGCCGCCTTCCTGCCGCGCGGGACGTACGGGGCGTCGAAGGCCTGGGTCGTGCAGTTCACGCAGGGCGCGGCGAAGGACCTGGCGGGCAGTGGTGTGCGGCTGATGGCGCTGTGCCCCGGGTTCGTGCGCACCGAGTTCCACCAGCGGGCCGGGATGGGCACGGACAACATCCCGGACTGGATGTGGCTGGACGCGGACAAGCTGGTGGCGGCGGCGCTGGCGGATCTGGCGCGCGGGAAGCCGGTGTCCATTCCGGATCCGCGGTACAAGGTGCTGATGGGGCTGGCGAAGGTCGCGCCGCGGTCGCTGCTCGGCGGGATCTCCTCGAAGACGGGCCGCAAGTACGGGCCCCGGTAGCGGGCGGGTGACGGCGCGTCTCCGGTGGGAGAATGGGTGGGACACGGACCGTGCCCAGGGGGGCCGGAGGCGGCGTCATGACGTTCGTACAGCTCATCGACTGCAGGACCAGCCGGTTCGACGAGATGAACCGGCTGATGGACACATGGGTCGAACAGACCAGAGGGAAACGGACCGCGACGCACGCGGTGGTCGGCAAGGACCGCTCGGACGCGTCGCACTTCGTCGAGATCGTGGAGTTCCCGTCGTACGAGGAGGCGATGCGGAACTCCGGGCTGCCGGAGACCGACCGGATCTTCCGGGACATGGTCGCCCTGTGCGACGCCGAGCCGACGTTCACCGACCTGGACGTGGTGCGGGACGAGCAGCTCGCCCCGGGCCTCGCGCGGGAGTTCTTCGAGCAGGCCGGGCGGGGTGCGCCGGGGCGGCTGTTCGAGCGGTTCTCCGACGACTACGTGGACCACGATCCCGCGCATCCCGCGGATCTGGGACTGCGCGGGGCGCAGGAGGAGTACGCGGGGTGGCGGCGGGCCTTCGACTTCGCCTTCCGCGTCGACGACCAGGTCGCCCAGGACGACCGGGTGTGCACCCGCTGGACCTGGACCGGCCGGCACCAGGGCGATTTCGTGGGGATCCCGGCCACCGGCCAGGAGGTCACCATGACCGGCACGACCTGGCACCGGTTCCGGGACGGGCTGATCTGCGAGGGCTGGTGGCAGTACGACCGGGCCGGGCTGATGGAACAGCTGGGGGTACTCGGGGAATGACCCGCGAAGGGGAAGGGCCCCGGTCCGGCACTCGTGTGCGGAACGGGGCCCTTTGTACGAGCGGGTCGCTCGGTGGGAGGTCGCTCAGTGGGAGTGGCCGTGGCTGTGGCCGCCGGCGGCCGGCTCCTCCTCTTCCTTCTTCTCGACGACCAGGGTCTCGGTCGTCAGGAGGAGGGAGGCGATGGAGGCGGCGTTCTCCAGGGCGGAGCGGGTGACCTTGACCGGGTCGATGACGCCGGCCTTGACCAGGTCGCCGTACTCGCCGGTGGCGGCGTTGAAGCCCTGGCCCTTGTCGAGCTCGGCGACCTTGGCGGTGATGACGTAACCCTCCAGGCCGGCGTTCTCGGCGATCCAGCGCAGCGGCTCGACGACCGCGCGGCGGACGACGGCGACACCGGTGGCCTCGTCGCCGGTCTTGTCGAGGTTGCCCTCCAGGACCTTGGCGGCGTGGACGAGCGCGGAGCCGCCACCGGAGACGATGCCCTCCTCGACCGCGGCGCGGGTCGCGGAGATGGCGTCCTCCAGACGGTGCTTCTTCTCCTTCAGCTCCACCTCGGTGGCGGCGCCGACCTTGATCACGCACACGCCGCCGGCCAGCTTCGCGAGGCGCTCCTGGAGCTTCTCGCGGTCCCAGTCGGAGTCCGTGCTCTCGATCTCGGCCTTGATCTGGGCGACGCGGCCCGTGACGTCCGCCGAGTCGCCGGCGCCGTCGACGACGGTGGTGTCGTCCTTGGTGACCGTGACGCGGCGGGCGGAGCCCAGCACGTCCAGGCCGACCTGGTCGAGCTTGAGGCCGACCTCCTCGGAGACGACCGTGGCGCCGGTGAGGACCGCCAGGTCCTGCAGCATCGCCTTGCGGCGGTCGCCGAAGCCGGGGGCCTTGACCGCGACCGCGTTGAAGGTGCCGCGGATCTTGTTCACGACCAGGGTCGACAGGGCCTCGCCCTCGACGTCCTCGGCGATGATCAGCAGCGGCTTGGAGGAGTTGGTCTGGATGACCTTCTCCAGCAGCGGCAGCAGGTCGCCGATCGAGGAGATCTTGCCCTGGTTGATCAGGATGTACGGCTCGTCGAGGACGGCCTCCATGCGCTCCTGGTCCGTCACGAAGTACGGCGACAGGTAGCCCTTGTCGAAGGCCATGCCCTCGGTGAAGTCCAGCTCCAGACCGAAGGTGTTGGACTCCTCGACGGTGATGACACCGTCCTTGCCGACCTTGTCCATCGCCTCGGCGATGAGCTCGCCGACCTGGCTGTCCTGGGCGGACAGACCGGCGACGGCGGCGATGTCGGACTTCTCGTCGATCGGCCGGGCGGTCGCGAGGAGTTCCTCGGACACGGCCCTGACCGCGGCGTCGATGCCCTTCTTCAGGGCGGCCGGGGAGGCACCCGCGGCGACGTTGCGCAGGCCCTCGCGCACCAGCGCCTGGGCGAGCACGGTGGCGGTGGTGGTGCCGTCACCCGCGATGTCGTTGGTCTTGGTCGCCACCTCCTTCACCAGCTGGGCGCCGAGGTTCTCGTACGGGTCGTCGAGCTCGACCTCGCGGGCGATGGTGACGCCGTCGTTGGTGATGGTGGGGGCGCCGAACTTCTTGTCGATGACGACGTTGCGGCCCTTGGGGCCGATCGTCACCTTGACCGTGTCGGCGAGCTTGTTGACGCCGCGCTCGAGGGCGCGACGGGCGTCCTCGTCGAACTTCAGGATCTTCGCCATGGGAGCGTGAGCCCTCTCGGAAATCTAGGTGAAATTGACCGCGCCCCCGGCGCCCGGCTCAGTAGTGATCGCGGGGGGCCAGGGGCGCAGCTCAAAGCAAGATGCTTCGCGAGGAAGCGGGTGAACTACTTCTCGATGATCGCGAGCACGTCGCGAGCCGAGAGGACGAGGTACTCCTCGCCGTTGTACTTCACCTCGGTGCCGCCGTACTTGCTGTACAGCACGATGTCGCCGGTCTTGACGTCGAGCGGAAGACGCTCGCCGTTCTCGAAACGGCCCGGGCCTACGGCCAGGACGACGCCCTCCTGGGGCTTCTCCTTCGCCGTGTCCGGGATGACCAGGCCAGAGGCGGTGGTCTGCTCGGCGTCGAGCGGCTGGACCACAATGCGGTCCTCGAGCGGCTTGATGGCAACCTTGGAGCTGGTGGTCGTCACGATCCGACCTCCCCCTTCGGAGATCACGGGGTTGACTGTCTGAGGTGGCGACCAGGTCGATCCGTCGTCGCGGGTGCCGGACCTGCCCGTCGCGTAGTTGGCACTCTCCCGGGGGGAGTGCCAGACCTGAGACTATGACCGCGGTTAGCACTCGGTCAAGCGGAGTGCCAATCACCCGCGGCGCGTCGGCGGGTTTTCCGGCCGGCGGCGTGAGTGCACAGGTGCCAGGCGTGCGGGTGGCCGTCGTACCGGGGACCGCCGCCCCGGGCCTCCGCTCCGGCCTGAACGGCCCTGTCCTCGGCGCCGGACGGGCCGGGATGGCCGCGGCCCGGCCGCGGCACACCCCTACAGGTAGTCCTCCAGCCGCCCCACCGTCAGCCCCCGCGCCTGGATCTCCCGCAGCAGTCCCCTCGTCCGGTCTCTCAGGGACGGGCCCGTCGGCTCCCTGGACGCCAGCGACACGATGTCGCCCGCGCGCAGCCGGTTCTCCCCCTCGGTGAAGGTCGGCTCGTCGCCCTCCATGGACGCCCGCCACAGGACGACCGCCGAGACACCGCAGTCGGCGGCGGCGCGCAGGGTCGTCGTGTCGTACGTGCCGTAGGGAGGGCGGAAGAGGCGGGGGCGGATGCCGAAACGGGACCTGAGTTTGTCCTGCTGGCCGCAGATCTCGGCGCGCTGGCCGGCGTAGGGCAGGCCGCGCAGGGCGGAGTGGTCGAGGGTGTGGTTCTGGATGCTCGCGCCGACCGCCTGGAGACGCGCGAAGTGCCCGTACCCCGGCCCGACGACACTGTCCGTGAGGAACATGCTGACCGGGAGCCGCAGTTCGCGGACCATCTCGACGAACCGCGGGTCCCGTTCGGCACCGTCGTCGTAGGTCAGGAAGACGACCGGGTCGGTGGTGGGCACCCGGTGCACCACGGGCGGCAGGCCCGGGCCCGCCGCCCGCGCGGCCGGGGACCGGGCGGGCGGCTTCGGGGCGGACGGCAGGGGGGCCGTCAGGCCCCAGCGGCGGTACGCGGGCTTCCCCGCCCCGTCCGGCGCGTGCGAGCCCGCCCGCTGGGCCGCCTTCCCGCCGAGCCGTTCGACGGGGCCGGCGGGATCGGCGGACCGGGCGCAGCCGGTCAGCAGGGCGGCGGCCACCAGCGTTCCCGCCAGCGGCCCCCGCAGCCGCCTCACAGGTAGTCCTCCAGGCGGGCCACGGCGTACCCCTCGGCCGTGATCTTGTTCAGGAAACGGCGGACCATGTCCGGCATCGTGCCGTTCCAGTCCTCGCGGCCCCGGAAGTGGCTGAGCACGATGTCGCCGGGGCGGATCTCCCGGTCCCACTCCCGGTACTCCCAGCGGTCGACGAAGACCTCCTCGTTCCACAGGGGGGCGTACCTGATGCCGCAGGCCTTCGCCGCGCGCAGCGTGTCCCGGTTGTAGTTGCCGAAGGGCGGGCGGAAGAGCGTGGGCCGCTTGCCGTAGCGCCTCTCGATCACGTTCTGCATGCCGCAGATCTCGCGCTTCTGGCGGGCGTAGGACAACCCCGGCAGGTAGGGGTGGCGGAGGGTGTGGTTGTTGAGCCCGACTCCCGCGTCCCGCATCTTCTCGAAGTAGCCGTAGTCCTCCTTGACCAGGTAGTCGCTGAGGAAGGCGGTGTACGGGATCTTGAGCTGGCTCATCATCCGCAGGAACGCCGGGTCCTTCTCGGCGCCGTCGTCGATGGTGAGGAAGACGACCTTGTGCCGGGTGGGGACCGTGGTGAAGACAGGCGGGAGGTTCGACTCCCGGTGGCCGTCGACCTCGAAGCCCTCGCGGGTGGTGATCCTGGGTTTCACCGCGGGGGGCGGCGGGGGCGTCAGCGGGACCTTCTTCAGGCCCCACCGCTGCGCCGCGGCCACCCTGGCCTGCTGCGCGGCGCGCGCCTTGGCCGCGCGCCCCTCCTTGGCGCCCTGCTGGCCGGGGGCGGGCGGTACGTCGGGGGCCGCCGACCGGCGCGTGCTCGACGACCGCGGTCACATCCTCACCAACAACCACGTCGTGGAGTCGGCCATGCGGCGCAGCAGGACCAGCTGGAAGCCGAGCGGGGTGAAGGGGTCGGGGCGGGGGCTAGTCGGGCGCTTTCCGGAGGGCATGGGAC
>NZ_JBSFTY010000067.1:0-46538 GCF_053591515.1 Streptomyces sp. NPDC003011 | reverse complement strand
CGACGGCACCGGCCTGACCATGGCGTCGAACCTCTGCCTCGACTTCCGCTGGCTGCACCCCACAGCGTGGGTCTACTCGCCGCCCGTGTCCGGCGGCTGTTCACCGGCGCCCCCGAGGACCCGCGCTGGGCCCGCCCCGCCCTGTGGGCGGTGCTCGTGCTGGCGACGGTCCTGTACGCCTGGAACCTGTCCTCCGTCACCGGCAACAGCTTCTACAACGCGGCCGTCTACAGCGGTACTCGCAGCTGGAAGGCGTTCTTCTTCGGCGCCCTGGACGCCGGCAGCTTCATCACGGTCGACAAACCGCCGTTCGCGCTGTGGGTGATGGGCCTGTCGGCACGCGTCTTCGGGTACGGCACCTGGCAGTTGGCGCTGCCGATGGTCGCGGTGGGCGTGGGCTCGGTGGCCCTGCTCCACCGCATGGTGAAGCGGGACTTCGGACCGGTCGCGGGCACGATCGCGGCGCTGGCGCTGACCCTCACCCCGATCACCGTCGCGATCACCCGTGACACCAACCCGGACCCGGTGCTGGTCTTCCTGATGCTGCTGGGCGCCGCCGCGCTGATGAAGGCCGTGCGCACCGGACGGCTGATGCCGCTGGTGTGGTCGGGCATCGCGATCGGCTTCGCGTTCAACACGAAGATGATGCAGGCGTACGTCGTCCTGCCGGCGTTCTTCCTGGTCTACCTGTGGGCCGCGCGGGGCGGCCTGGGCCGGCGGATCCGCAACCTCGCCGTCGCCACGGTGGCCCTGGCGGTCTCCAGCGCGTGGTGGATGGTGGTCGTCGACCTGATTCCGGCGTCCTCCCGCCCGTACATCGGCGGTTCGACCGACAACACGGTCTGGGACCTGGTCATCGGCTACAACGGCTTCGGCCGTATCCTCGGCGCGAGTTCGCCGGCGGGCTCGCAGGGCAACGGGGCGAGCTTCGGCGGCGACGCGGGCCTGTACCGGATGTTCAACGAGATCATGGGCGGCCAGATCTCCTGGCTGATCCCGTTCGCCCTCGTCGCGCTGGCCGGCGGGCTGGTGCTGCGCGGGCGCGCTCCCCGTACGGACGCCCGGCGGGCGGCCCTGCTGCTGTGGGGCGGCTGGTTCGTCCTGCACTACCTGACCTTCGCCCTCGCCGAGGGAACCTTCCACCCGTACTACGTCACCGCCATGGCTCCCGGTGTCGCCGCCCTGGCCGGTGTCGGCGCGGTGATGCTCCACCGGGCCTTCGTGGAGCGCCCGGCGGTGAAGTGGGGGTGGGTGCTGCCGGCCGCGGTCGCGGGATCCGCCCTCTGGGCGGTCGTGCTGCTCCAGCGGGTCTCCGGCTCGGGGACGCTGTACACGGTCGCGGAGGTGGTGGCCGGGGTGGCCGGCGCGGCCTCGGTGATCGGGCTGCTGCTCGGCCGGTTCACCCGCAGGCGGCGCCTCATCGGGGTCGCGGCGCTGGCGGCGGTCGTCGCCCTGCTGGCCGGCCCCGCCGCGTACGCGGCCTCGGCGGCGGGCTCCGCGCCCAACGGCACGAATCCCACGGCGGGTCCGGCCACCGGGGGCGGCATGGGTGGCGGCGCCATGGCTGGCGGGCAGCGGCCCGGCGGGACGACCGGGACGACCGGCGGTCCGGGGACCGGCGGCGAGAGCGGGGGCGCGACCGCGCCGGGCGGATCGGGCGAGACCGGTGCCGCTGCCCCGGGCGGGACGGACGTGAGCGGGGGTGGCGGCGGTATGGGCGGCGGTACCCAGGTCTCGTCCGAGATGATCACGTACCTGAAGAAGAACCAGGACGGCGCCGCCTGGCTGGTGGCCGTGGCCAACGACCAGACCGCCTCCTCGGTCATCCTGGAGTCGGGCGAGCCCGTGATCTCCATGGGCGGCTGGTCCGGCACCGACGACGCCATGACCCTGGCCAAGCTCAAGAGCCTGGTGCGGTCCGGCAAGCTGCACTACATCGTGATCAGCGACAGCGCGCAGAGCAGCGGGAGCAGCGCGGAGATCGCCGAGTGGGTCGAGCAGAACGGCACGTCCGTGACCGCGTACAGCGGCCTGTACCGCCTGGACGCCTCCGACGTCGGCTGAGCCGACCGGACACGATGAGCGGGGCGGGCCGCCGGTCGCGGCCCGCCCCGTCCACCGTCAGGCCACCGCCTGCTCCCCCGCCGTCGGGAACCCCGGTGTCCGCAGCACCCGGCGTTCGGTGTCCACGGCGAAGAGCTCGCAGGCGGGGAGTGCGGACGCCCAGTGGATGCCCTCGGGGCCCATCGCGAAGGCGGCGGTGGCGACCGAGTCCGCCTCGGTGAGGGTCGGGGCGACGACCGTCAGGCTGAGCAGGCCCGTCGCCGGGCGCCCGGTACGGCCGTCGATGATGTGGTCGCCGCGCTCGTAGCGGGCGGAGGTCGCGACCGCGCCGTCGGTGAGCTCCAGGACGGTGCACAGCCGGTCGGCGTGTTCGGGGTGCCGTACGCCGACCCGCCAGGGGCCGCCGGCGGCGACCACGTCACCGCCGGCGTTGAGGCAAAAACGCCTCGCCCCGGCCGCCGTCAGCAGCTCCGCCGCCCGCTGCACCGACCAGCCCTTGACCACCGCGCAGGGGTCGAGGCCGCGGCCGGGCAGGCGGACGTCGAAGGCGCCGCCGGTGGCGAGCCGGTAGTGCTCGCACAGGTCGAGGATCTCGGTGAGGTCCGCGCTGAGGTCCGGCAGTTCGCCCCGGCCCAGGCGCGACACCTCGCTGTCCGGCTTGAACGGGCTGAACCGGGCGTCGGCCTCGCGCAGCCACCCGAAGACGGCGTCCGCGGCCGACTCGGGGACGTCCTCGTCGTCGACGCGCAGCGAGACCGGGAACCCCATGACGTGTTCGACGCGGTGCACTGTCAGGCGCCCTTCGCGTCGAGGGCGGCCTGGAGGGACTCGCGGTAGCCGTCGCTGGTGATGGTGGCGCCGGAGACGGTGTCGATGTCCGCGCTCTGCGCCTGAAGTGTCTCCGCGATCAGCTTCGGCACGGCCGCCGTGGTCTGCGGGTGGTTCGGCTGCTGGAGCATGCGGACCGAGCCGATCGCGTCGCCCTCGAAGGTCACCTCGACCTGGACGGGACCCTTCTCGGTGGTCACCGTCGGGCCCGCGACGACCTCGGACGCGGCGGACGCCGAAGGGGAGGGCGAGGCGGACGCCGCCCGCGCGTTCTCGTCGATCGCGGCCTGGAGCGACTCCTTGTAGCCCTCGGTGGTGATGGTGGCGCCGGAGACGGTGTCGATGTCCGCGCTCTGCGCCTGAAGTGTCTCCGCGATCAGCTTCGGCACGGCCGCCGTGGTCTGCGGGTGGTTCGGCTGCTGGAGCAGCTTCACGGCGGTGATCTTCTGGCCCGCGAAGGTCACCTCCACCTGCACGGGACCCTTCTCCGTGGTGACCGTCGTCCCCGCGACGGTGGAGGATCCCGGTGCGGCACCCGGCGAGGAGGCCGCGGACGGCGCGGGCGTGGCGGCCTGGACGGTGGACGTGGCCGCCGACGGTTCGTAGAGCCAGACGGGGACCAGCCCCGCGATGCTCAGGACGACGACAGGTATGGCTCGTTTCACGGTGACTTCCTCATCCCGCCAGGCTGAAGCGCTCGAAGTGGATCTGCGGCCCGGGCACGTCCAGCTCGCGCAGGCTGCCCAGCACCGCGTTCATCATGGGCGGCGGCCCGCACAGGAAGACGTCCCGCTCGGCGATGTCCGGCACGAGCCGTGCCAGCTCGCCCGGCGCCAGCCTGTCGGGGACGGCCGGTCCGGTGACCAGGTGCAGCTCGGCGCCCTTGGCGAGAGCGAGGTCGCGCAGCTCGTCGTAGAGGACCGCGTCCCGGTCGGTGGCGACCCGGTAGATGACGACGGCGTGGCCGTGCAGCTCCTCCAGGAGCGCCCGGATGGGGGTGACACCGACGCCGCCGGCGATGAGCACGGACTCGGCGCGGGTGCGGTGCATCGCGGTGAAGGCGCCGTAGGGGCCCTCGGCGAAGACGCGGGTGCCGACCTTGACGTGCCGCAGGGAGGAGCTGCCGTCACCGGCGGCCTTGGCGGTCAGGCGCAGGGTGCGGCCGTCGGGCGCGGCCGACAGGGAGAACGGGTTGGCCTGCCACCAGCGGTCCCGGGTCAGGAAGCGCCACAGGAAGAACTGGCCGGCCCGGGCGGGCATCCGGTCCAGGTCGCGGCCGGTCATGTAGACCGAGACGACGTTGTCCGACTCGGGGACGACGGCGGTCACGCGCAGCTGGTGGCGCCAGTTGCGCCACAGCGGCAGCACCAGGCGGCCGAGGGCCACCGAGCCGAGGGCGACGCCCCACAGGCCGTACCAGTACGCCGTGGCGGCGTCGGAGGCGGTGAAGGTCGTGCCGACGGCGACCTGGTGGGTGAAGGCCAGCACCACGGCGACGTAGGTGTACAGGTGGATGAAGTGCCACGTCTCGTACGCCAGCCGGCGCCGGGCGTAGCGGGCGGAGACGGCGCCCACGGCGAGGATGATGCCGAACGCGACGACCGCGCGCAGCACGCCCTCGACGGTCTCGGCGAGGTCGACGATCTGGTTGAGGGGGTCCAGGTCGGACGACTCGGCGTAGCCGAAGGTGATGAGGACGGCGTGGGCGAGCAGGGTCCACAGGAGGCCGAAGCCGGTCCAGCGGTGCCAGGACGTCAGCCGGTCCATGCCGATGCGGCGGTCGAGCCAGGGCAGCCGGGCCACCAGCACCAGCTGGAAGGCCATCAGGAGCGCGCCGTACAGACCGGCGAGCCGGCCCAGCACGATGAGGGTGTTCGAGGCGAAGCCGGCCTGCGTGAAGAAAAAGGTGACCACGGCCACGTTGGCGGCCAGCACGGTGTACAGGCCCGTACGGGCCACCACCCTGGGGCGTATCACCGTGGGGGGCGCCGGGGGTGATTGGACGGTCGTCACGGACTGAGCTCCTTGATCCGGGTCCGGGGATACCGAGCTTGTCCGGCAAAAGCTGTCGATCAGCTGTCGTACGACTTTCAAGAGGTTATCGATGTGGCCATGGCGGTGGCCCACCTCTGGCTTCGGCCGCCTGGTGACGCACTATGAGCAGGTGGAAAAAGTACGCCTCCTCGTCGTGGACGACGACCCGCCGATCGCCGACCTCGTGGCGACGGTCGCCCGCTACGAGGGCTGGGACGCGGTCACCGCGAACACGGGCGAGGAGGCGCTGAGGCGCGCCGCCGAGTTCCGTCCCGACATCGTGGTGCTCGACCTGATGCTGCCCGACATCGACGGCTTCGGCGTACTGGACCGGCTGCGTCGGTCCGGGACCATGGTGCCCGTGGTGTTCCTGACCGCCCGGGACGCGGTCGCCGACCGGGTGGCCGGACTGACCCGGGGCGGGGACGACTACCTGGTCAAGCCGTTCGCGGTGGAGGAGCTGATGGCCCGGCTGCGGACCGTGCTGCGGCGCAGCGCCGGGCCCGGTTTCCAGCGCTCGGTGCTGCGGGTGGCGGACCTGACGATGGACGAGGACACCCGTGAGGTGCGGCGCGGCGAGAAACTGCTCACGCTCACCCCGACCGAGTACGAGGTGCTGCGCTACCTGATGCGCAAGTCGCCGACCGTGCTGACCAAGGCGCAGATCCTGGACCACGTGTGGGAGTACGGCTTCGGGGGCCGCTCGAACGTGGTGGAGCTGGTGGTCAGCCGGCTGCGCCGCAAGCTCGACGACACGGGCGAACCGCTGATCCACACCGTCCGCGGCTTCGGCTACGTGATCCGGCAGGCCGCCGAGTGATCGGCCGGCTGCGCCGCACCTACCGCAGGATGCGGCTGGGCACCCGGCTGGCCCTGGGCCTGGGCGTCCTTTCGCTGGTCGTGTTCGCCGTGGTCGGCACGGCCCTGACGACGTACATGCGGGACTATCTGTCGGCCCAGCTCAACGACCAGCTGAAGCTCGCCCAGATCGCCCAGTCCAAGAGCATCGCGGACACCGGCACCCTCCAGGGCAAGCGGTACTACCGCTGGTACTACGCGGTGTACGACGTCTCGGACGGCACCCCCGTGCTCCGCACGCCCGAGAACGCCGGCGACGTGCCGGCGGACGTCGACGAGTTCACCTCCCTGGCCCGTGCCCAGGCCGCGTCGGGCTCGGAGCTGCTGCGCACCGAGCACCTCAAGGGCGAGGGCGTCTACCGGCTGCGCGCCTGCGAGGTGGAACCCGGGGTGCTGCTGGTGAGCGCCGCGCCCATGGACGACATCGACGACACCGTCCAGCAGCTGATCACGATCCAGGTCGTCACGTTCGTGCTCGCGGTGCTGGCGCTGGTGATCTTCGGCCGCAGGATGCTGCGGCGGGGCCTGAAGCCGCTCAGCGACATGGCGTCCACCGCCCACGGCATCACCTCGCACGACCTGACCGAGTCCGCGGCCCGGCTGTCGCTGCGCGCGGACGGCCGGGACGGCGGCGCGGAGGTGGACGAGCTGCGCACCGCCTTCAACACGATGCTGGAGCACATCGACGACTCCCTCGCGGTCCGCGCGGAGGCCGAGCAGCGGCTGCGCCGCTTCGTCGCGGACGCCTCGCACGAACTGCGCACGCCCCTGATGTCCGTACGCGGCTACGCGGACCTCTTCCAGTACGCCGCCGCCAACGCCCCCGGGGAACGCGACAAGCACCTGGCCCGGCTGCGCGCCGAGGCGGCCCGGATGGGCGTCCTGCTGGACGACCTGCTGCTGCTCGCCCGGCTGGACGCGGCCGAGGTGGAGACCCCGCTGCGCCCGGCACAGGCGGACCTGGTGCGGCTGGTCGAGCACGCGGCGGACGCGTTTCGCGCGAGCCACCCGGACCACCCGCTGACGGTGACGCCCGGCCCCGGCACGCTCAGGCTGCGTCTGGACCCGCAGCGCATCCGCCAGGTGCTGGACAACCTGCTCACCAACGCGGCCGTGCACACCCCGCCGGGCACGGAGGTGACGGTCGGCGTCCTGGCCGGGCCGGGCCGGGCGCTGGTACGGGTCGCGGACGCGGGCCCCGGCATCCCGCCCGCCGACCGCGCCCAGGTCTTCGACCGTTTCTACCGGGTCGACAAGGCCCGCAGCCGTGACCGCGGCGGCAGCGGTCTGGGCCTCGCCGTCGCCCGCTCCCTGGTCCGGGCGCACGGCGGCACGATCGAGCTGAGCGACGGACCCGGCACGACGGTCTTCACGGTGGCGCTCCCGCTGACGCCCCCGGGCCTTCCCGCGCCGTGAGGTGACCTCCGGGTGGTCAGCAGCCCTCGGCCCCCTGGAACTGTCGTCCCGACTCCAGCTGGGCCGTCGTCTCCATGAGGGCCACGGTGAAGGGGTGCCGCGGTGCGGTCAGGATCTGCCGGGCCGGGCCCTGCTCGACGAGTTCGCCCGCGTCCAGGACGGCGATGCGGTGGGCCGGCCGGGCCGTGTCGAGGTCGTGGGTGATGAGGACGAGGGACAGGTCGTCGCGTTCGGCCACCAGGTCCGCGAGGAGGTCGAGGAGGCCGCGCCGGGTGACCGTGTCGAGGCCGGAGGTGATCTCGTCGCAGATCAGCACCCGGGGGCGGGCGAGCAGGGCGCGGGCCAGGGCGGCGCGCTGGAGTTCGCCGCCGGACAGCGCGCCGGGCGGGCGGCGCGCCTGGTCGGCCGCGAGGCCCAGCCGGGCCAGGGTCGCCGACGCCTCGTCCCGGGCGGCCGGTTCGCCGGCGCCGCGCAGGCGGACGGCCGTGCGGGCGATCTGGTCGAGGACGGGGCGGTGCTCGTCGAAGGCGGCCCGGGCGTCCTGGAAGACGTACTGCACGGCGGCGAGTTGGGCGCGGGTGCGGTGGCGCAGGCTGCGCGGCAGCGCGGTGCCGTCGAGCCGGATCTCGCCGTCGTGGTCGCGGTGCAGGCCGGCCAGGCAGCGGGCCAGTGTGGTCTTGCCGCTGCCGGAACGCCCGACGACGGCCAGACACTCACCGGAGCGCAGGGTGAGGCGCGCGGCGCGCAGCACCGGGGTCCGGCCGTGGAAGGCGGTCACGTCCCGCAGTTCGAGAAGCGGGCGCCCGGTGCCGCCGTCGGTCTCCTGCCGCGGGGCCGCCGTGCGGGCGTCGAGCAGTCGGCGGGTCCACTCGTGCCGCGGGGAGTGCCACAGCCGCCGCGCCGGGCCCGACTCCACGACCCGGCCCGCGCGCAGCACGAGCACGTCGTCGGCGAGGGCCCGCACCACGTCCAGGTCGTGGCTGAGCAGCACGACCGCGATGCCGCGCGCCGCGACCGCCGCCAGTTCCTCGACGATCCGGCGCTTGGTCAACGCGTCCTGGCCGGTGGTGGGTTCGTCGGCGACCACGACCCGGGCGCCGAGCAGGAGTGCCTGGGCGAGGACCACCCGCTGCTGCTGGCCGCCGGACAGCTGGTGGGGGTGGCGGCGCAACAGCGCTTCGCCGTCGGGGAGCTGGGCGGCGGCCAGCGCTTCGAGGATCCGCTCGCGGGCCGCCGTACGGCGCTCCGCCCGGGGCAGCCCGCGGACCTGGAGGCGGGCGAGGTCGTCGAGCAGCGCGCCGACGCGGCGGGCCGGGTTGAGGACGGACGCGGGGTGCTGGGGCACGTACCCCACCGGGCCGTCCCCGGTCCGCCGCACCTCGCCCGTGACGCGGGCGCCGGGCGGGTACTCCCCCAGCAGCGCCAGACCGGTCGTGGTCTTGCCGCTGCCCGAGGCGCCGACCAGCGCGGTCACCTTCCCGGGCAGCACCCGCAGGTTCACCCCGTCGACGATCGGGCGGCCGTCGATCTCGACCCGCAGACCGCGGATCTCCGCGACCGCTGCGTCCGGTGTGTGGCTCACGGGCGTCGTGGTCCCTTCTTCTCCAGTGCGGCGTCGAACAGCAGGTTGGTGCCCGTCGTCAGCGCCACGATCAGCAGGGCGGGCACCACCACGGCCCACGGCTGGACGAGCAGGCCGGTGCGGTTGCGGTCGACCATGACCGCCCAGTCGGCGGCGTCCGGGGCGACGCCGACCCCGAGGAACGCGGCCGTGGACACCAGGTACAGCACGCCGGTCAGCCGGATGCCGGCGTCGGCGGCGAGGGTGCGCAGAGCCGACCGGCCGACGTAGCCGACGGCGATCCGCCACCACGTCTCGCCCTGCATCCGCAGCGCCTCGACCGCCGGACGGGCGGCGGCCTCCCCCGCCGCCGCCCGCACGATCCGGGCCGCGTCGGGCACGTTCACCAGCGCCACGAGCAGCGCGAGTCCGGCGGTGCCCGGTGAGAACACGGACGCCACCAGCAGGATCAGCAGCAGCGACGGTACGGCGAGCAGCACGTCCAGCGGCCGCATCAGCAGGTCCTCCAGCCGCCGTACGTGGGTCAGCGCGCTGACGAGTCCGACGGGCAGGGCGACCAGGTAGGCGAGGACGGTCGCGGCGAGAGCGGTCAGCACGACGGTACGGCCGCCGTGCAGGACCTGCCGCCAGACGTCCCGGCCGACGAAGTCGGTGCCGAGCCAGTGGCCGTCGCCGAGCGTGAAGGAGGCGGCGCGGGGGCCGGGCCCGCCGGCGAACAGCGGGCCGAGGAGCGCGAGGACGAGGGGGACGGCGACGACGGCCAGCCCCAGGAGGAAACGCGGGGCGACCCGGTGCCGCCGTGCGGGTCCGGTGGTGGTCCGGGGGGTCACGCAGCCACCCCCGCCCGGGGCGTCAGCCGGTGGGCCACCACGTCCGCGCCGAGGTTGAGGACGACGGTCAGCACCCCGAACACCACCGCCAGTCCCTGCACCACCGGGACGTCCCGTTCGGCGACCGCGTTGAGCAGGACCGTGCCGAGACCGGGGATCACGAACAGCGCCTCCACGACGATGACTCCGCACAGCAGCCAGTCGACGGTCCGGGCGAGTTGCTGCGCGGCCGGGGCGAGGGCGTTGGGCAGGGCGTGGGCGTAGCGGACGCGGGCGCCCGGGACGCCGTAGCGGCGGGCGTGGGCCGCGTACGGCGAGGCGAGGGCGTCGACCATGCCCGCCCGGACCAGCCGGGACAGCGAGCACACCGGGCGGGAGAGGAGGACCAGGATGGGCAGGACGAGTGCGGCGGGGTGGGCGAGCAGGTCGGTGCCGTAGCCGACGGCGGTCGGCGGCAGCCAGGCCAGCTTCAGGGCGAAGACGGTCACCAGCAGGACCCCGAGGGCGAACTCGGGGACCGCGTACACGGCCAGCGTCACGGAGCTGACCAGCCTGTCGACGAGCCGGCCTTCGTGACAGGCGGCGAGGACACCGAGGCCGAAGCCGAGCGGGACGAGCAGGGCGAGGGTGAGCGCGGCCAGCAGCAGGCTCGGGCCGAAACCGTCGGCGATGTACCCGGCCACCGGACGGCCGGAGGCCAGGGAGGTCCCGAAGTCGCCGCGGAGCAGGCCCGCCGCCCAGTCGGCGAGCCGCTCGTACGCCGGCCGGTCCAGGTCCATCGCCTCCCGGATCGCGGCGATCCGCGCCGGGTCCGGCTGGTCGCCCGCGAGGGCCACCGCCGCGTCGCCCGGCAGCGCCTCGGTGAGCGCGAAGACCAGCAGCACGACGGCCACGGTCTGCGCGACGCCGAGGAGCAGCCGCCGGGCGACGAAGGAGCGCAGACCGCTCGCTCCCGTGCCCGCCCTCGCCCGTACGCTCACGCCAGCCAGACCTTGTCGAAACGGGCCCAGTCGAGCGTGTTGGCGGGTGCCTTCGTCTCGACTCCCTTCACGGTGCGGGCGGTTCCGATGATCCAGTCGGCGAACCCCCAGATCAGGAAGCCGCCCTCGGTGTACAGACGGCGCTGCATGCGCTGGTAGACGGCGGCCCGTTCGGTCCGGTCGCGGGTGGACTGCGCCTGCTGGTACAGGGCGTCGAAGTCCTTGTGCTGCCACTTGGTGGCGTTGGTGGTGGAGTCGGTGAGCAGCCGCTGGGAGATGTGGGCCTCGATGGGCATGGCGCCGGAGCGGTAGCAGCACAGGGTGCCGTTGTCGAGGATGTCGGCCCAGTAGGAGTCCTTGCTGCCCATCTTCACGTCGACGGTGACGCCTGCCTTGGCGGCCTGGTCGCGGAAGATGCTGGCGGCCTCGGTGAAGCCGGCGGCGACGGCGGAGGTGTCGAGCGTGACCTTGAGCTTCTCGGCGCCGGCCTGCTTGAGCAGGGCGCGGGCCTTGTCCAGGTCCTGCTCGCGCTGCGGGAGGCCGTCGGCGTAGTACTCGTAGCCCTTGCCGAACAGGTCGTTGCCGACCACGCCCGCGCCGGACAGGGCGCCGTCGACGAGTTCCTGGCGGTCGGCGATGAGGAAGAAGGCCTCCCGCACCCTCCTGTCGTCGAAGGGCGGCCGGTCGGTCTTCATGCAGAACGCCTGCATGGCGCTGCCCCGCAGCCGCACGATCTCGATCTGGCCCTTGCCCTCGTGGGCGCGGGCGGTGGTGGGGTTGAGTTCGTGGGCGTACTCGACCTGGCCGCCGAGGAGCGCGTTGACGCGGGCCGACTCCTCGTTGGCGACGACGAGTTCGAGCTCGTCGAGGTGCGGGGCGCCCTCCCAGTAGTCGTCGTAGCGCCGGAAGACGGCCGAGCGGCCGGGGGCGAAGGAGACGAAGCGGAACGGGCCGGAGCCGATCGGCTCCGTGTCGAAGTCGCCGTTCTCCCCGGCGCCCTCGGGCACGATGTACGCGCCGAACGCGGCCAGCACGTTGGGGAATTCGGCGGTCGGCCGCTTGAGCACGAACTCGATGCCGCGTTCGCCGGTGGCGCGGCTCGCGTCGAGGTCGATGGGCTCCAGGGACGCCTTGGCGCGGTACGTCTTCTTCGGGTCGGCGATGCGGCGGTAGCTGTAGAGGACGTCCTTCGCGGTGACCGGCTTCCCGTCGTGGAAGGTGGCGTCGCGGAGGGTGACCTGCCAGCGGTCCAGGGACTTTCCGGCCTCCCACTTCACGGCGAGACGGGGCCGGGCGGACAGGTCGGGGCCGTAGTCGGCGAGCTTGTCGTAGAGGGCCTTGGCGCGGGCGACGTCGGCGAACAGGTTGGCCAGGTGCGGGTCGAGGGTCTCGCTCGCGCCGCCCCCGGCGAACGCGGCGCGCAGGCGTCCGCCGCGCCGGGGCGTGCCGGCGCCGGTCTTCTCGTCCGCCGTGTTCTCCGTGCCGTCTCCGCAGCCCACGAGGGCCACGGCGGCGGCGCCGGTGGTGGCGGCGAGGAAGCCGCGTCGGCGCAGGCCGGGAAAGTGTTCGTCGTACATGACGGGTCCTTGGGTGTGGTGGGTCAGCGGGTGGGGTGCAGGCGGGCGACGAGGTGCAGCCGGTCCCCGTCGGTCGTCCGGCCGGGCATGTCGCCCTCCTGCCACGGGGGTTCGGTGCGCGGGCCGGGGCCGTCGTGGAGGTCGAGGACCTCGAATCCGAGCGCGGTGAGGTGGTGGCGCAGCTCCAGCGGGAGCAACAGCCTCCAGGCGGAGCGCTGTTCGACCGGTGGTGAGCCGTCGTCGGCGGTCCAGACCCGGCGGCGGCGCAGCAGGTGCGCGGTGCGGTCCACGGACAGGGTGGTGGTGGAGCGGAAGTGGGTGCCCCGCCAGGTGAAGGCGTGGACGGCCGGGGTGTCGAGGAGGTCCGTACGGCCCAGGAAGTAGGCGCCGTTGCGCATCTCCGCGACGAGCAGTCCGTCCGGGGCGAGGGCGCGGCGGCAGGAGGCGAGGAAGCCGTCGAGCTGGGCGTCGGTGTGGCAGTACAGCAGGGAGCTGTCCAGGCACACAACCGCGTCGAAGGCGGAGGGGCCGAAGTCGAAGCCGTGCAGGTCGGCCCGGACGTACGCGGGTCCCGGGTGATGCGCGCGGGCGTGCGCGAGCATCGCCTCCGACAGGTCGGCGCCGGTCACCGTACGGCCCGCGCCGTGCAGGTGGGCGGCGTCGCGGCCGGTCCCGCAGCCCATGTCGAGCACCCGCGGCCCGGCCCCGTGCCGGCGCAGGCATTCCTCGGCCCACCGCCCGGCGAGCCGCTCGGGGTCGGGGAAGCGGGCCTCGTACAGCTCGGGGTTGTCGGTGAGGAGGTTGCCGGTCGGGACGTCGTTCGTCACGCGTTGCTCCTCTCCCCGGCCGGGGCGGGCACGGCCGGCACGGCGGCGGGCAGTGCTCCGCGCCGGTGCAGCCACGCCACGCCGCCCGCCGACGCGACTCCGAAGAGGGCGCAGCACGCCCACGGCAGCCAGTTCGCGCCGGTCCGCTCCCCGGTGTCCATGGCCCAGCCGACGACCGCGTTGCCCACGGCGGCGGCGATGCCCGAGACGACGTAGAAGATCCCGAAGTAGGTGCCGGTCAGTCCGGGCCGGCCGAAGCCGGGGATCAGGTCCATCACGAACGGCGAGGCGATCATGACGCCGAGGTACAGCAGCAGGGCGCCCAGCAGGACGGGGACGGCGTCGAGCAGGCCGCCGGACGCCGAGCCCGCCACGAACGCAGGGGGCAGGAAGGCCAGCCCCATCACCGCGAGCCCCACGGCGATCCAGCGCGCCTTGTCCCCCCGATCTTTGAGCGAGCGGGTGATCCGCAGCTGGAGGGCGAGGTTGGTGAGGGTGCCGACGAGGAAGACGAGGCCGGCCGCGCCGTCCCAGCCGGTGGCCTGCCGGGCGCCCTCGGGCAGCAAGAGGTACAACTGGTTCTCCAGGGTGAACATGCCGACCATGGCGAGCGCGAACGCCATGAAGGCACGGTTGCCGACGACCTCCCGCCAGTCCGCGAGGACCCCGCCCCCGCTCGGCTCGACCGCCCGCGCGGGCAGCACCATGGCCTGCGCGACGGTGAGGACCGCGAAGATGCCCGCGGCGGTCAGCGCGGACGTACGGAAGTCGACGAGCAGCAGCGCGCTGCCCAGCAGCGGACCGATCAGCGCGCCGGTGGTGGCGAACACGTTGAACAGGGCGAACGCCTCCGCCCGGCGCTCCCCCGCCTCCTGCGCGAGGTAGGCGCGCACGGCCGGGTTGAACAGGGCCCCGGCGAGCCCGCTGAGCACGGACGCGGCGAGCAGCACCGCCAGCCCGTCGCCGAGCGCGAACAGCGCGAACCCGACCGTGCGCAGGGCGCACCCGGCGATGATGACGCCCCGCGCGCCCAGCCGGTCGGCCGCGGAGCCGCCGATGATGAACAGCCCCTGCTGGCTGAGGTTGCGCACCCCGAGGACGACGCCGACGACGGCCGCCGACATGCCCAGGTTGTCGGTGAGGTGGGTGGCCAGGTACGGGATGAGGAGGTAGAAGCCGGTGTTGACGCCGAGCTGGTTGACCAGGAGCAGCCGCACCGCGAGCGGGAATCCGCGCATCTCACGCCACGTCTTCATGCGCGAGCACCACCTCTTCGACGCCGAGCCCCGGAAGGTCACCGGTGCGTACGACACCGTCGGCGCCGCCGATCCCCGACCACGGGTCGCGGGCCAGCAGCAGGTGCCCGTCGAGGTCGGCCCAGCGGGCGCGGTCGGCGAGGTGGACGGCGGGGGCGAGGCCGAGGGTGCTGGCGGTGAGGCAGCCCAGCATCAGCGCGGTGCCGCTGCCCTCGATCGCCTCGGCGATGCGCAGCGCCGCGTGGACCCCGCCGCACTTGGCGAGCTTGACGTTGACGCCGTGGACGCGTCCGGCGAGACGGCGCACGTCCGCCAGGCCGACGGCGTCCTCGTCGGCGATGACGGGCAGCGGCGAGCGTGCGGCGAGGGCGGCCAGCGCGTCCGGGTCGCCGGGTGCGAGGGGCTGTTCGACGGCTTCGACGCCGAGCTCGGCGAACCTGGGCAGCAGGGCCGTCGCCTGTGCCGTGGTCCAGGCGCCGTTGGGGTCGAGGAGCAGCCGGACGCCGGGGGCCGCGTCGCGGACGACGCGTACGCGCTCCACGTCGTCCTCGGGGTCGGGGGCACCCGCCTTGATCTTGAGGACCTGGAAACCGCGGGCGGCCAGGCGCCGGGCCTCTGCGGCGGCGTGCGCGGGCGAGGTGATGCCGAGGGTGCGGGCGGTCGCGGCCACGGGTGGCGCGGACGCGCCGAGCAGGCGGTGGACGGGCAGGCCCGCACGCTTCCCGGCGAGGTCGAGGAGCGCGGACTCCACGGCGGCGGTGACAGCGGGCGGCACGGCCCTGTCTGCCGCCAGCTCCCCGGCCCGCAGGGCCTCCAGCGCGCTCTCCGGATCGGCGAAGCGGGTCAGGTCGACGGCCGTGAGGAGGCGCAGGAGGGTGTCGGTGTCCAGACCGTAGTACACGCTGGTGACGGCCTCGCCGTGGCCGTGCAGTCCGTCGTGTCCGATGCCGAGCCACACCGCGTCGCGTGCCGACATCGTGGAGCGGGAGATGCGCAGCGGCTCGGCGAGTTCGAGGCGCACCGTGCGCAGGCTGGCCTTCACGGGGTCCCTTCCAGAGGGGAGAGGCTGGTCAGCGGGTCGGCGACCCTCGTGCAGCGCACCCACCCGGTGGCCTCGGCCGCGTACGGGTGCGGTATCTCCACGGGCCGGGTGGCGGCGGTTGCGGGGTCGAGGCCGTGGCCGGTGGTGAAGTCGTCGTCGTAGACGGTGCCGAGGTAGCGGTGCGGGCCGTCGGGGAAGACGGTGGCGACGACCGCTCCCGGGTGGACCCGGGCCGCCCAGGCGGCGACGCGGGCGGCGGCCCCCGTGCTCCAGCCGCCGCTGACGAAGCTGCCGCGGGCCAGCCGGCGGCAGCTGTCGACCGCTTCGGCGGGGCCGACCCAGTGGACCTCGTCGAAGGCGTCGTAGGCGACGTTGCGCGGGTGGATGCTGCTGCCGAGGCCGCGCATCAGCCGGGGCCGGGCGGGCTGGCCGAAGATGGTGGAGCCGGTGGCGTCGACGCCGATGAGCCGCAGCGCGGGCCAGTGCCGGCGCAGCGGGCCGATGACGCCCGCGCTGTGCCCGCCGGTGCCCACGCTGCACACCAGCACGTCCAGGTGGTCGAGCTGGGCGGTGAGTTCGGCGGCGAGGGAGGCGTATCCGGCGGTGTTGTCGGGGTTGTTGTACTGGTCGGGCCAGTAGGCGCCGGGGAGTTCGGCGAGCAGCTCCCGCAGGCGGGCGAGCCGGGCCGCCTGCCAGCCGCCCTGGACGGCCGGGCGGTCGACGACATCGAGGCGGACACCGTGGGCGCGCAGCAACTGCCGCATGGACGGCTCCAGTTCGCGATCGCCGACCAGCACGATCGGGTGCCCGAGCGCCTGGCCCGCGAAGGCGAGCCCGATGCCGAGGGTGCCGGAGGTGGACTCCACCACCGGGGCGCCCGGCCGCAGTTCGCCGCGCTGACGGGCGCCCAGCAGCATCGACACGGCGGCCCGGGCCTTCATGCCGCCGGCCGCGAGTCCTTCGAGTTTGGCCCAGAAGCCGGGGTGGGCGCCCGGCAGGCCGGTGGTGATCCGCACCAGCGGGGTCCGGCCGAGGAGGGCCAGCAACTCCGGTCGTGCGGTGGGGCGTACGGCGGTCGTGGTCATCGCTCGCCTCCGGTGTCCCGGTACTGGTGGATGACTCCGGGCCCGCCGTCCAGCCAGAAGAAGGGGTACGGCTCCGCGCACACCGCGCTCACCCCGTGGCCGAGGAGGCGGGGCAGGACGGCACTGCCGGTCTGGGCGAACACCACCAGCGGCTTGCCGCGGCGCAGCGCGTGCTCCCGCAGTGGTTCGAAGGTGCCGTTGCCGAGGGTCATGCCGGAGACGAGCAGCGCCTCGCAGCGATCGGCGGCGGTGAGCGCGTCGGTGACGACCGGCTCGCCCCACTCCGTCGTGCCGCCCTTGAGATCGCACGGCACATAGCGCAGGCCGCGCGAACGCAACGCTTCCAGCAGCGAGTTGACGACGCCCACCACCAGTACGCGGGCACCGGCCGGCAGGTCGAGCAGCTCGACGACCGCCCGCGCCCGCGCCCGGGACTTCTCCAGGGACGACCCGGCGGGCAGCGCGACCGGCGTGGCCCCACGGGCCGCGGTGTGCGGGCCGATGTGCATGAGGTACGCGTCGAGGGCGGCCACGCGGACCGGCGGCAGCGGGTGGCCGAGGAGCCGGTCCACCTCCGCGCCCACGCAGTCGTCCAGCGCGCTCTCGGGAAGGCTGCCGGGTTCCACCGCGCAGGAGCCGACGGCCTCGCCGAGGCGCAGGCTGAGCACCTCGTTGCGGTAGCCGGTGCCGCGCCCGTCGTGCCGTACGGCCTGCCGGGTGGTGAAGGCGACGGCGATCCGCAGGGTGCGCGGGTCGGGGCCGAGGGCGCCCGCGCGGACCCGGTCCACGAGCGCGTCGTACGTCCGGCAGGGCTGGGCGTCGACGGCGGTCATCGGATCACCAGCCCTGCGCGCAGCCCGGTCAGCAAGGACTCGACGCGGTCGCGGGCGCCGGGGCCGGCGGGGTCGCCGGCCATGACGTGGCCGAGGTACTCGTTGTTGCTGCCCGCCGCCTTCACGGCCGTACCGGGTTCGGCGAGCTGGAGCTCCAGCACGTCGGACAGGCCCCGCAGCTGGCTTCCGTCGAGGGCTTCGAGGGTGCCCGCGCGCTCCGGTACGAGGAAGCCGATGGCGGCGCTGCGCAGCCCGGTGTCGGTGCGCCGCAGGTCGGGGGCGTGGCCCAGGGCGACGTCCACGCAGGCGGCGGCGAGGTCGATGCCGGTGACATGGCGGACCAGCTCGGTGATGCGGTTGCCGGCCGGGCGGGCGTTGACCTCGACGACGCGCGGTCCGGCACCGGTCAGCTTGATCTCGGTGTGCGCCACCACGCCGTCGACCAGGTCGAGCGCCTTGAGCGCGGCCAGGGCGGTCTGTTCGGCGGCCTCGGTGTCGGCGGAGGTGAGCGCGGCGGGGAACATGTGGCCGGTCTCGATGAAGGCGGGCGCTCCGCCGACACTCTTGTCGGTCACGCCGACCACGTGCACCGCGCCGGCGTACGACACGGTCTCCACGCTCACCTCGGGGCCGTCCAGCAGCTCTTCGAGGAGCACGGCGGGGGTGCGGCGCTGGCCGCGCGCGTTGACCGGGAAGCCGGCCAGCGCCCGTACCGCGGTTGTGAGTTGGGCCTCGTCGTCCACGCGGCGCACGTACATGCCGGCGCACAGGTCGACGGGCTTGACGACGAGCGGGTAGCCGATGTCCCGTGCGGCGCGCGCGAGGTCGGCGAACTCCTCGTGCACGGCGAAGCGCGGGCCGGGCAGACCGGCGTCGGCGAGGATCCGGCGGGTGGCGTCCTTGCGGCAGGCGTTCCCGACCGCCTCGGGGCCCGGTCCGGGCAGACCCAGACGGTCGGCGATCCGGGCCGCCGTCGGCAGGTAGTAGTCGCAGGACGTGAGCACGCCGTCGAAGCCGAGCACCGTGTGCAGCCGCTCGACCTCGGGCAGCAGGGTCTCGGTGTCGTTGGTGTCGGCGGTGATGACGTGGCGGGCGCCGAGCAGGGGGTGCGCGGTCCCCTCGGGCGCCGAGCGCAGGTAGTGGTGCAGGTCGCGGGTGAGGAACGTGAACGCGTGCCCACCCTCCCGGATCGCCCGGGGCAGCAGCCTGCTCATCGATCCGACCCAGCTCTCGACCACCAGCAGATGAGCCACAACTCCCCTTTTCGTGCCATCAGTTCAGACGTCAGGGCAGCCCGGCGCACCCCTGCGCCGAAGGGGACCGGGCGTTACGGAGAGACACGCTAGCGATAATCATTTTCATTTACTAGCCCATGACGACACCTCGTCCGGAAACGCACGGGACACGGGGCATCGGGCGCAGTCCGCTGGGCGCGGGGCAGGAGGCCGGTGACCGGCGGCCGGTAGCCGGTGGCTGGTGGCTGGTGGCTGGTGGCCGGTCACCCACGTGTACCGCCTGACGGCCCGCCGGGACCGAACGGCAGGGAGCCGCCGGAGTCAGGGAGCTGGGAGCCGGAGTCAGGGAGCCATGGTCGCGGCGAGTACGGCCGCCACCTCCGGGTGCCCCCAGTACGCGGAATGCGTCCACAGCCCGGTGCGGGCCAGATGGGGCACGGGCACGTCCACCGGCGCGGTGTCGTCGTGCAGCCGGTACAGGCGGGTCGCGGCGAACGCCAGGACGTCGAGCGGCTCCCAGAGGTTGGTCCAGCGGCGCAGCGTCGGCGGCAGGCGCACGGGCTCCGTGCCGTCGTACGGGGCGAGCCGGCCGCCCCGGGGGTCGCAGACGTGGAACAGGGCGGACTGCGAACCGAAGGTGAGCAACTGCCCGGTCCACAGGGGCTCGTCGGCGGTCGCCATGTCGACGGCGACGACCCCGCCCAGACTGTGCGCGGCGATGCGCACCGGCCGGTCCGGGCCGCGCCCGAGCGCCGGGTCCACGGCGTCGATCGTGGCGCGCACCCGCGCGTGGACGGCCGCCTGGTGCCGCTGGTAGACGAGGACGTCACCGACGAACCGTGCGGTGCCGGGGCCGACACGGGAGCGCAGGGCATGGTTCAGCCGGCGCGCGGCGGCCTGCACCGCCGCACCGGCGACCCGGTCGAGATCGCTCAGCCGGCGTCGTACCAGCGCCCGCAGCCGGGCGTCCTCGTCGGCGTACGAGCGCACCTCGAAAGCGGCTTCGTGGGCGTCGAGTTCCGTCAGGACGTCGGCGAGTGCCGCGCCCACCTCACGCAGGAGTCCCGGGTCGTCGGTCCTGCTCAGCCAGCGGGTGCCGGACCACATCTGCGCGACCACGTCCAGGAGTTGACCGGGATCGCGCTCGGCTCCGGGTCCGGCCCGCAGTCCGTCGTCGGGGGCGTCCAGGTCGTCGGCGCGTGCGCGGGCACCGGCCGCCACGTGCGGCCACTGCTGCCGTACGTCCACCACGTCCGTCACATCCACCACGTCCGCCGTGTCCGCCGGCTCCGGGCCGGTGACGGGGTCCGCCTCGCCGGCGGCGTCGTCGCGCAGCGTGCCGGGCAGCGCGGGCAGGGTGACGGCGAAATGCGTGTCGTCCGCGCCCAGGTCACCCCAGTAGACCGGTACGAGGTCGACACCGGAGGCCTTCTGCAGTGCGGTCACGGCGGCCACGAAACCGTCGCGGTCGCGGTTGCCCACACCGTGGATGACGAAGACCGGGTCTGTCATGCGGTGACACTCCTCTACGCGCTCGGGGCGGGAACCTGGCTGACGGTGGCCGCGGGGCTGCCGTACACGGCGTAGGCGAGCCAGGTCGGGTCTCCGTGCTGGTCGCGGATCGCCTGGCGGGCCGCCAGCGTCGCCCGGCCCAGCGGTTGCCGCCCGGCGATCAGCTGATCGTAGAACGCCTCGGAGAACTGGAGTGCCGACCGCGACCTCACCGGCCACAGCGTGCCGATGAACGCTCCCGCGCCCGCTCTCAGGAACTGCTGCGCCCACCCCAGGTCCGCGCCGAACCAGTCGATCTCACCGGCGCTGCGGCAGGCGTTGAAGAACACCAGCGGATGGTTGTCCCGGAGACTGCGCAACTCGGCGGCGAAGGACAGGTCGATGGGGTCGAAGGGGCCGTCGGCCATGGTCACGCGTGATCCGCCGGGGCCGAAGGCGTTGTGGCAGGCGAAGTGCAGCAGTCCGACCCCGCCCCCTTCGATGAGGCGCGTGAGCGCGGCCCGTTCGGTGAGCACGCCCAGGTCGCCGACGGACGGACCGATCCGCGCCCGCACCGCACGGATCTCCTCCTCGGTGTCGGCGGGCGAACCCGGGGGCACGACGAAGGCGGCGCCCGGAAGCCGGAAGCTGCGCACCCGGTCCTGCCCGAACACCCGGCGCACCACGGGAAGCCATTCGGCGAGGAAGCCGCCGTCGTCCTGGTCCTTGCTCAGCGGATACATCAACTCCCAGGGGACGACGTCCTGTTCTCCGAGCACCGTGAACGACGTGACGTGGTCGCGCTGCTGCCAGAACTGCTCCTGCACGGCCCTCGGGACCACGGAGGACCACAGCTGCACGCCGTGGTTGCGCAGCCGGTCGCGCAGGTACGACGGGTCCTCCGTCCGCCTGCCGGCGGCCGCGGCCTTCAGTTCCGCCTGGATGAGCCCGGCCGCCTGAGCGGGGTCGCCGGCCCGGAAGCGGTGGGTCTCCGGCGCGTAGCAGGTCTCGCCGAGCAGCTGGAAGCTGAACGTCCCGGCCATCTCGTCCCTCAGCACCTGCAGGGTGACCTCGCCCGGGTCGAACGCCACCGAGGGCAGCGGCACCGACCGTCGGGGGCCGTCCCGGGTGACCCCGCCGGGTTCGACGGAGACCTGGCAGCGCAGCTCCCCCAGGAAGCTGCCGCCCCGGAACGCCCGGACGGTCACCTCGTGCAGTCCGGGGACGTCGGCCTTGAAGAGGAAGCGCAGGACGTCGGAGTCCTGGCGCGGACGCACCGTCAGTTCCTGGTGGAGGTCGCTCAGCGCACGCAGCCCCACGGCGTGCACCGTGATCCCCAGCACCGCGCCCTCCTCGGGGATCCGGAAGGCCCGCAGCGGCGCGCCGGGTCCGGCCGCCCCGCAGACGACCTGCACATGGAGGGGCAGGGTGCGCCCCTGGGCCGTCTGCTCCGCGAGCTCCGTCACCAGACGGCGGGGTTCCTCCGCGCCGGTTCGCTCGTCGGACACCTGCCGCTGCGCCGGGGGCAACGCCTGGGCCCATGCGCCGGCCGGTGCCGGTCCGTAGGAAGGAACGGCCGAGTCCGGTGCGAGGGCACACCCCGCCTGCCCCGGCGCGTCCGTCCGAGGGGCGGAACCCGCCTGCCCCGGCGCCGAGCCGACAGGCCGTCGCCCGGACTGCGCCCTGTCGTGATCGGCGTCCGGTCTCGTCGGGCGTGCGTCGACACCGGATCGCTCACCGGCGTACGGCGACGCCTCCGGCTCCGGCTCCGACTGCAACTCCGGCTCCGGCTCCGGCTCCGGCTCCAGGTCAGCCTCCGACTCCGACTCCGGCTCCGGCTCCGGCAACGGCAACGGCTCCGCCCCCCACCCCGGCTGCGGCTCCACCCCCCACCCCGGCTGCGACTGCGGCATCCCGTACCCGCGCCACTCGCCCTGACCAACCCCACCCCCACCCCCGTCCCTGTCCCTCTCCCTCTCCCTCTTCCTCTCTCCGCCCCGGATGTCCTCTCCTGCCCGGTCCCCGGACGCCGCGTGCCGGCGCAGGTCCTCGCCGACCAGTGCCGCGAGGTCGAAGTAAGCCCGGTACACCCCCGACCGCACCCGGCCGAGGTCGATCTCGGCGCCGGCCGCGAGATGTTCGTCGAACGGGACGGTCACCACGCCCCGGCAGCGCGCCTCGAAGTACGCCACCATCCGGTCGACCTTGACGGTCCGGGACGTCCTGCGGACACCGGACACCACGACGAGGGACCGCCGCACCAGGTCGGCGTAACCGTGGCCGGCGAGCCAGTCCAGCGTGTTGCCAGTGCCGACCGCCCCGTCCACCGACGGCGCGGTGACGAACACGACCTGGTCGGCGAGGGTCAGCGCTCCGTGCATCGCGCTGTGCAGCAGCCCCGTTCCGCAGTCGGTGAGGATGATCGGGTACTGGGTGCCGAGCGCCTCGACCACCGCCCGGTAGTCCGCGCCGCCGAAGACGACGGACTCTCCCGGATCGATGTCATTGGCGATGACCTCCAGGCCGGACTCGGTGCGTGAGGTGAAGCGGCGGAAGTCCGGGTAGGAGTCGAGCCGCGGCAGCGCCCGCACCACGTCGCGGACGGTCGCGGACGTCTCCCGGGCCAGCCGGCCGCCGAGCGTCCCGCCGTCCGGGGTGGCGTCGAGCGCCAGGATCCGGTCCGTGCGCTCCGCCGACAGGACGCTGCCCAGCGCGGCCGTGGTCGTGGTCTTCCCGACGCCTCCCTTGAGGCCGACGACCGCGATCCGGTAGCAGGACAGGACAGGCGTACGGATGAGGGCGAGCTTGCGCTGTTCCTCCGCCGCGGCGGCCCGCCGGCCCGGCAGCAGCCGGCCGACCGCCCCGCGCCCGCGGTGCCGCACCCGCGGTGTGCGCCGCGCCCGCAGCAGACGGTCCGCGCTGAGCCCCGCCGGATCGGCCGGCCCGCGCGCGTCCCCGCCCGGGGAAGGCGGCGGCGCACCGGGGAAGGGCGGAGGCGGAGACTCACCCGGCGAGGGCGAGGACGGAGGCGGGGACTCACCCGGCGAGGGCGGCGGTGGCCCGCCCCGGCCAGGCGGCGGCCCGCCCCGGCGCAAGGCCTCGACGGTCACGGCCAGTTCCCGGCTCTGGCGGGCGAGCGCCTGCGGCACATAGGCCGAACGCACGCTCAGGAAGTGCAGCACGTGCAGGCAGATGAGGTGCAGCAGGGTCGAGTAGAGGGCGGTGGCGTCCGGACCGAGCCCTTCGGCCGCGCCGGGTGCCAGTGCGCGCAACCGGTCCGCCAGTCCGCCCGGCCGCAGCGCCACGGCCTGTACGTCGCTCAGCCGGACGCTGCCCAGTTCCAGCAGGGTGGTGGCCAGGGCGTCGGTGACCGCCGCGTAGGCGTCGGCGTCCATCGCGGGGGCGTCCGGCCGCGCGTCCGCCGCCTTGCGCACCTGCTCGGCGAGGAGGTGGCGGATCTCCCTCTCGACGCGCTCTGCGTCCGGTCCCGGGAGCGAGAGCTGTGCGGCCAGCGGGACGGGCCGGTCCGTGGGAAGTCCGGCGCCGGCGCTCGCGGCGAACAGCCGTCGCACCAGGTGCGGGACCGTGTCGGACACCGCTCGCGTCATCGGCGATGCAGGCAAAGCCTCCATGTCACTCCCCGGGACCCCCGTGAACTCTGTGACGGAGACTACCCGTTGAGTGCCGCCCGGCAGACGGGACGACCGGACACCCAGCGCCGCCGCCCGCCACCGACGTCACCCGTCACCGCTCACCGCCACAGCTCGCGGTGCGGCGGATCCGGCCCGCGTACCGCCCTCTCGACGATCACGTCGTTGACGCCGGAGCCGGAGATGATGACGAAGAGGTCCTCGGGGGGCGTCGCCAGGGGCTGGTGCCCCCGAACCGGGGAGGTCGCGAGGCAGTGACACCGGCCGGGGATGACTTGGACACACCACCTCCTCATGCGGCACGGGGGACATTTCCGGCCCGCGCGTCTATCCTGAGGAGACATGGAGGGGGCTACGGGGATGGACGCGTCCGGTGAACCGCCGGATTCCGACGGGCCGTTCGGGCAGCTCGTCGTGATGGCCCCCTATCTGCGGGCCGCCCACGTGAAGCTTCCCGAGGAGAGTCCCGACCCGGGCCTGCTGCCCACGATCACCCTGCTGGAGCGGGCCGCGTCGCGCGGCGCCGACCCGGACGGGCTCCCGTTGCCGCCGGGACAGCTGCTGGCCGGGCAGTACCGGCTGATCCGATCGCTCGGCTACGGCGGCATGGGCGAGGTCTACCTGGCGCTCGACACCGAGGTCGACGACCGCGAGGTCGCCATCAAGATCCTGCACCCCGGCCAGGCGGCGGGCGCCCTGGTCCGGGAACGGCGGGCGCTGGTCGACCTCAACCACGACGACATCATCCGGGTGTTCAACTACGGCCATCACCCCGAGGTCGGCGACTTCCTCGTCCTGCAGTACGTGGACGGGCTCACGCTGGAGGAGGTACGGGCCCGGGCCCAGGTCAACCCCGCCGAGTTCGGCGGCAGCCGCTTCCATGAGTTCGTGCTCGCCTACGGAGTGCGCATCCTCGCCGCGCTCGGCCATCTGCACGACGGCCGGCTCGGCAAGGTCTACGGCGACCTGAAACCGGACAACGTGATGCACGACGGCACCACGACGAAGATCGTCGACGTGGGAAGTGTCCGCGCGGCCGGCCTGCCCGGCCCCACCACGGAGGGGTTCCGCGCCCCGACCGTCGGCCCGAACGGCGAATCCACCGGCCAGGACGACCTGTTCAGCCTCGGCGAGACACTGCGGCGGCTGAGCGGTCTGGGGCGCTCGCCCAAGGATCTGGCGGAGCTGGGCTCGCTGGGCATGCTCAGCGGGCTGGACACGCCCGCCGACCCCGACGACCCCGCGTTCCCCGAGGCGCACGGGATGACGGCACCCGCTCCCCGCGGGCTCGGCCTCCTGTCGCTCGCCCGCGTCCTGCACCGCGCCACCTGCGCCGAGCAGGCCGAACGGTTCGCCACCGCACGCGAGATGGAGGATCAACTGCGCGGCGTCTTCAGGGAGCTGCGGTCCCTGCGCACCGGGACGGAGACCTTCGAACCGTCGCCGCTCTTCCTCCAGTCGCCGTACGCTCTCGACGGCGAGCTGGGGTCCGCGCCGCCCCCGGCACGCTGGGCCACGCCGGACACCCCGACGGCGTTCGCGCCGCCGTCGCCCACCGAGGTCGCGCGGCGGCTGCCCGTCCCCCGGCCGGATCCGGACGACGCCCACCACGCGGAGCTGAGCAGGCTGGCCGACGCCGCTCCGGAGGCGCTGCTCCAGCACACCGGGGACTGGCGGGAGTCAGCGGAGGTCCATCTGCTGCGCTGCCGCGTACGGTTGCGGGCTTCCGGCGGCGGAACCGACGACGCCCTGCGGGAGTTGAGATCCGCCGAGGCGCTGATCGGGCCGGAGCGTGCCCCGTACGACTGGCGGCTCGACTGGCACCGCGGGCTGCTCGCGCTCGCCCGCAGCCATGTGACGGCGGCGCGGCGGCACTTCGACCGGGTGTACGCGGCCCTGCCGGGTGAGTACGCGCCCAAGCTCGCGCTCGGCTACTGCGCCGAACTCCTGGGCCGCTGGCACGAGGCGCTGACCTTCTACGAGGCGGTCCGGCTGCGCAACCCGTCGCTGGGCGGCGCGGTGTTCGGCGCGGTGCGGGCCAGCCTCGCGCTGGGCGGCGAACGGGCCCGCGACGACGCCGTACGCGCTCTCGACGCGGTGCCGCAGCACTCACGGCACCGCACCGCCGCCCGTACGGCCGCCGTCCGCGTCGGAGTCGAGCACGTGCGCACCGCCGAACGCGCCGACGAGGTCGCCGAGCGGCTGCGCGAGGTGCTGGAGCGGCTGGCCCGGCTCTTCCACGCCCACGGGCTGACGGACGAGCAGGCCAGGGTCCGGATGACGGCGGAGGTGTGGGAGACCGTGCGGTACGCCCTCGCGCGCGGCGCCCTCAGCCCGCCGGGCCTGGCCGCGCTGGCCGCCGTCGCCGACGTACGGCTCGGGCTGCCGTCCGGCGAAGCCGGCCTGCGCCGGGACCTGTCCCGGCTGTATCTCGCCCTCGCCCACCAGGCCGCCCGGTCCCCCGCCCCCGAGGACGCGGCCGTCGCCGAGACGCTGCTCGACCGCGCCTACGAAGTCCGCCCGCCGGCCTTCCGACACCACAGGGACAGCCCATGGCTCGGGAAACGGCTCACCGACTGGCTCCGGACGATCGCCCTCGCGTCGTCGGCGAAGACCACGAAGAGCCGCCGGACGGCCCACGGGTGAACCGGGGGAGGCGGCCACGCGCGGGTGCCGGTACGCGCTTACGTCCTCCGCGCGGTGCCCGGGCCGTCCTCGCCGTCGCCGCCGAACTCGCCCGCCGCGTCCGGCGCTACCTGTGGCCGACCGCGTCGGGCCGCCGCAACCGGGTGTTCCTGCGGGACCGGCTCGTCGCGCTGCCGCTGCTCGCCGTGGTCGGGTTCGGCGCGTTCGGCTGGGCCTACGCGGACGTACGGGGAGACTCGGCGTATCTGCGGGACCGGCTGGCGCCCGCGCTGGTGGGGCTCGCGGACGCCAGGGCCTCGCTGTTCGTCGCGCAGGGCGAGGCCGAGCGGATCCTGGGCGACGAACAGGCGGCGAGGATCGGCACGCTGAGCGAGCGGTACCGGACCCGGGTGGCACGGGCGACGCAGAGCCTGAACCAGGTGGCGCGCAGCGGAGCGCTCACGGTGGCCGAGGAGCAGGAACTGCGTGTGGTGTCCGCGCTGGTCGTGGACTTCACGGGGGAGATCGGCGAGGCCCAGCAGACCGACGACCCGGTCCTGCGAGAGGCCGGCCTGGCGTCCGCGCACAGCATGCTCTGCTCCGCTCCGGACTCCGAGGCGCACCGCCGGGAACGCTACCCGCCGTGCCCGGCCACGACCGACTCCGGCGTGACCTCGATCGAGGACCTGGTGTCGGGGCTGGAGCGGCAGCTGCGCGAACGGCTCGCGGACCGGGCGGGCTGGGGCGACGGCGTCCTGGCCGCCGCCGCGGTGTCCGGGCTCGCCTTCACGCTGTTCACCGTCGGGCTCTGGCGCACCCTGGCCTTCCTGCGCCACCGCTTCCGGATCCGGCTGAGCATTCCGCTGGCGGCCGGCGCCCTGCCGCTGCTCGCCGTCCCGCTCCTGACGGCGGACGCGCTGCTCGCGCAGCACGCGCAACGGGAGACCCTCCCCGTGGCGGACACCCTCGCCAGGGGAACCTCGCCCGCGACGGAGACGGTCGCCGAGGACTACCCGTTCCGCACCCCGCCCCCGCAGGCCATCGGGGTACTGGGCGACCGGATCGACGACGGTCTCGCCGACGGACGCCTCGCCTTCCTCGACGGGACCGCCCCCTTCGTGTTCCCGGCGGGCCTGGCCGGCGCCGGCCTGATCGGCGGCGCCCTGCACGTCTACCGCCGCGAGTACCTCGTGGTGACCCGTCCGGGAGCCGCCGTATGAGTCAGGGTCCGAGCCGTGTCCTGCGCGCCCTGCTGACGGCCGTCTGTCTGCTCGCCCTCGTCCCCGGCTGCTCCACCGGGACCCCCGCTCCCCTGGTCGTCCTGGGCCCGTGGACCGGTGCGGAGGGCGAGGCGTTCGAGAACGCGCTGGAGCGGCTCGACGACGGGACGGGCCGGACGTACGCCTACGAGGGCACCCGCTCGCTGCGCGAGACGCTCGTCTCGCAGCTGGAGGCCGACGACCCGCCGGACGTGGCGATCCTCAACAGCATCGGCGAACTCACCGAATACGCCCGCCGCGATCAGCTCAAGCCGCTCGCCCAGCAGGCCGCCGAACGCGCCTACCCGCCGTGGGCGCCGACGCTGCTGGTGGACAACAAGCGCCGCCCCTACTGGGTGCCGCTGAAGGTCGACCTGAAGAGTCTGGTGTGGAGCAAGAAGGGGACGCCGGACGACGGCCCCCGCTGGTGCGTGGGCCTCGCCTCCCAGGCCACCACGGGCTGGCCCGGCACCGACTGGATCGAGGACATCCTGCTCCACCAGGCGGGCCCGACCCGCTACGAGGAGTGGGCCACCAGCAGGCTCAGCTGGCGCGATCCGGCCGTCCGGCGGGCGTGGACGACCTGGGGCCGGCTGCTCGGCGACCGTTCCGCCGAGTCGGTGGAGCAGTCCCTCACCACGTCGTACGAGGGCTCCCCCGGGGCCCACGCGCCGCGCGGCCTGCTCGACTCCCCCGGCTTCGACTGCACCCACGAGCACCAGAGCGCGTTCATCCGGTACCTGTACGCGGGCGACGACATCCAGGTGCAGTCGTCGGCCCGCTTCCTGGGGGGACCGGCCGAGTACCGCGACACGTACGAGGTGGCCGGTGACATGGCCGCCGTCTTCAGCGACGACCCCGCGGCCCAGGAACTGGTGGAGCGGCTGTCGAGCCCGGCCGGGCGGGCGCGCTGGCGAGCGGAGGCGGACCCGGCGGTGCGCCCGCTGTTCCCGAACCCGACCGGGCCGACGCCGGCGGATCCCGTCGAGCGGAAGATCGACACCCTGCTCACCTCGGGCGCCCGCAGCCTCTGCTTCGACGCGTCGGACGTCATGCCGCCCGAGCTGCGGGACGCCTTCCACCGCGCGGTCATCGAGTTCTTCCGCAACCCCCCAAAGGCCGATCTCACCCTGCTGCTGGAGCAGTTGGACACGGTGCGCGCCCAGGTGGACGAGCAGTCACCGGACGACCGCTCGTTCCGTCCGCCGGAGAACCTGTGCGCGAGCCCCGGAGGGTGACCCCGCGGCTCAGTCCTCCCGCGGGGTCAGCCGCAGCGAGATGGAGTTGATGCAGTACCGCTGGTCGGTCGGCGTCGGATACCCCTCGCCCTCGAACACGTGCCCGAGATGCGATCCGCACCGCGCACACCGCACCTCGGTCCGCACCATCCCGTGGGACCGGTCGGCGATCAGCTCCACCGCGTCGGTGTCCTTCGGGTCGTAGAAGGACGGCCAGCCGCAGTGGGACTCGAACTTCGTGGTCGAGGTGAACAGTTCGGCGCCGCAGGCGCGGCAGGAGTAGACACCCTCGGTCTTGGTGTCCGTGTACTCGCCGGTGAAGGCGGGCTCCGTCCCCGCCTTGCGCAGGACGGCGTACTCGGACGGGGTCAGTTCCGCGCGCCACTGCTCGTCCGGCTTCTCTACGTCGTACGACATGTCGGCCAACCCCTTGCTTCCGTTTACCTCTGGGCCAGACGGTCCAGGATCCGCGGGCCCAGGTCCGTCACGTCACCCGCGCCCATGGTGAGAACGAGATCACCGGGCTTCGCCATTCCCGCGACGAGCGCCGGCACCTCGTCCTGGCCGGCCACCGCCGTCACGTCGGCGCCCGCGGCACGGGCCGCGGCGACGACCAGGGCGCTGGTCACCCCCGGGAGGGGGTCCTCGCGGGCCGGGTAGATGTCGAGGACGACCGAGGAGTCCGCCAGGGACAGGGCCTCGCCCATCTCCTTGCCCAGCTCCTGGGTGCGGGAGAACAGGTGCGGCTGGTAGACGACCAGGATCCGGGCGTCACCGACCGCGTCGCGCATCGCCTCCAGGTCGGCCGTCATCTCGGTCGGGTGGTGGGCGTAGGAGTCGACGACCTGCACGCCCGCCGCCTCGCCCTTGAGCTGGAGGCGCCGCTTCACACCGGTGTACGCGCCCAGGGCCTGGGCCAGCGCCCCGGGCGGCAGGCCCAGGGCGGCGCCCGCCACCAGCGCGGCCACCGCGTTGTGCGCGTAGTGCCGGCCGGGCACGGAGACCGCGAAGGTGAGTTCCTCGCCGTCCAGGACGACCGTGACCTCGCTCTTCAGGCCCTGCGCCCGCACCGACAGGATCCGTACGTCGGCGTCCTCGGACTCCCCGTAGGTCACCGTCCGCACCGATCCGGCCAGCCGCCGGGTCAGCTCCCGCGCGCCCTCGTGGTCCGCCGTGATCACCAGCGTGCCGCCGGGCACGATCTTGCCCGCGAACGTCTCGAAGGACTCGTAGATCTCGTCCATGGAGGCGTAGTTGGCGTGGTGGTCGAGCTCCACGTTGAGGACGATCGCGACCTCGGGGGCGTACGTGTGGAAGCTGCGGTCCGACTCGTCCGCCTCGGCCACGAAGATCTCGCCGTCGCCGTGCAGGGCGTTGGAGCCGGGGGTGTCCAGATCGCCGCCGATCGCGTACGACGGCTTCAGACCCAGCTCGCTCAGCGACACGGCCAGCATCGACGTGGTCGTGGTCTTGCCGTGGGTGCCGGCGACCGCGATCGGACGCAGACCGTCCATCAGGCGGGCGAGCGCGTCCGAACGGTGGACCACCGGGATGCCCAGCTCGGCCGCCCGCGTCAGCTCCGGGTTGTCGGCCCGGATCGCCGACGAGACGACGACACAGGTGGCGTCGTCCGCCAGGTGCTCCGCCGCGTGCCCGACGTGCACGGTCGCGCCCAGCGCGCGCAGCGCCTCGGCGGTCGCGGACTCCTTCGCGTCGCTGCCCGCCACCTTCGCCCCGCGCTGCGCGAGGATCTTCGCGATCCCCGACATCCCGGCGCCGCCGATGCCGATGAAGTGCGGTCGGTCCATGGCGGTAGGAAGGCCGGGTGCCATGCGCGTTTCTCCCCAAGTGGTACGTGGCTGAGCGCGCCCGGGCAACGGACGCGCCCCCAGCCTATTGCGTGCGGCGGCCGACCCCGGTGAGGGGCGCCGCCCCGCCCCTACGCCTTGCTGTGCGAGAAGAGCTTCAGCACCGGCACCCCGACCTTGTGCCGCGCCCGGGACGCCCAGTCCCGGTGGAAGAACTCCTCCACGTAGTGGGGATCCGTCAGCACGATCACCTCGTCGGCGCCGGTCTCGTCGACCAGCGACTTGAGCACGTCCAGCGGATGGTCCTCGATCAGCTTGCCCGCGGCCTCGCTGCCGGCCGCGCGCAGGGCTCTCAGGGACACGTCGAGGGCCTGCTCGGCGGGACCTCGCGCCTCCTGGCCCTGCGGGGTCTCATGCTCCCGGGCGGCCTCGTCGAGTTCGCCGAGCGCGACGTCGTCGATGGCGCGCAGCAGCCGGTCGGCCTGGTCGCCGCGCGGTTGCAGCAGGACGTAGAAGGCGACCTGCTCGTCCCCGTGCAAGGTGGTGACGAACTCCACGTCGGCGGACGTCAGGGCTTTCTCGATCATCAAAACGCTTGTGAACACCAGGCGCCCCTTCTCCTTCGAAGACCGGCGGGTCTTCTCTCCTCCGCGAGCCGTGTGCCCGGCCCTCGCGGGAACCATCCTGCCCCGAGATCGCACGGGTACTGCCGGACTCAGTGTGCCCGCCGGAGAATGAAACGGAACGGCGGATTCCGCCGATGTCGGGACAGCGGGGCGATCGGCCCCTTTTCGGGCGAGCGGTACCTGGCGAGCGGTACCGCCGGGGGCGGGCTCAGGATCGCCGGTACCGGCTGAACAGGAAGCCCTCCTCCTCCAGCAGGGACGCCAGGACGAACCGCTGCGGCACCGCGACCGACGGCCCGCCGGCGATGCGCTGCGCGTCCCCCGCGGTGAGCAGCGGGGCCACGGTCAGGCAGAGCTCGTCCAGCACCCCGGCGGCCACCAGCTGGCCGAGCAGGCGCGGACCGCCCTCGGTGAGCAGCCGGGTGTGCCCGAGCCCGGCGAGGGCGCTCACCGCACGGGCGGGCTCCACGCCGACGCCGTCCCCGGCGGTCACCACCCGGGCACCCGCCTTCTCGGCCGCGGCGATCCGGTCCGGGGGAGCCGCGGCGCCCGTGAGGATCAGGGTGGGGACCAGGGGCGAGGTGTACAGCGGGAGCGAGAAATCCAGGTCCAGACCGGCGCTGACCACCGCGATCGCGGGTGCGGGCCCCTGCCCCGCGGCTTCCCGCAGCGGTGCGAACTCCGCCCGCGCGCGGGCCGGACGGTACCCCTCCTGGCGTACCGTCTCCGCGCCGACGACCACGACGTCCGCGAGGGCCCGCAGGGTGCCGAAGACGCGCATGTCGGCCGCGCTGGAGATGGGGTGCGAGCGGCCGTCGTGCTGGCCGGCCCCGTCGAGCGTGGAGACCATGTTGGCCCGCAGCCAGACCCCGGGCCCGCCGGACCCGGCCTCCGGCCCGGGCGCCGGATAGGCGTAGGCGTCGGCCAGCTCCGCGAGGGACCACTCGGCATCCTCCCGGGCGCGGGCCGCTGTCTCTTCGGTCACAGGGAACAGGCGTCGCATGCCGTGCAGTGTTCCACGCGGGAGGGAAACGTCACTTCTGCACGGCGGGCCCGCACCGAAGGCGCCGCCCCGCCCGCTCCGGGCAGGGCCTAGCATGGGTGACCGTGTCTACCACCCCCGCCGCGTCCGGATTCGGCCCCACGGCCGACGCCGCCCCGCTGTCCCTGTGCGCCCGCGAGCCGCATGTCCCCGCGGACCGGCTGGTCGCCGAGATGGTGCCGCCGCCGCGGTTCGACTCGGTGCGGTTCGACACGTACCTCCCCGACCCGAACCAGCCCAGCCAGACCGAGGCGGTCCGCGTTCTGGCGGCCTTCGCGGCCGGGCTGGGCGGAGCGCACGCCACCGGCGCCGGCAAGCGCGGCTTCTTCGGCCTCGGCCGGGCGAAGGCCCCGAAGACACCCGCCGGACCCCGCGGCGTCTACCTCGACGGGGGATACGGCGTCGGCAAGACGCACCTGCTGGCGTCGCTGTGGCACGCCACCCCGGCCGAGCCCGCGCTCAAGGCGTTCGGCACGTTCGTGGAGCTGACCAACCTCGTCGGCGCCCTCGGCTTCCAGCAGACCGTGCGGACCCTTTCCGGCCACCGCCTGCTGTGCATCGACGAGTTCGAGCTGGACGACCCCGGCGACACGGTGCTCGTGTCGACCCTGCTCGGCAAGCTCGTCGACGCGGGCGTCGCGCTGGCCGCCACCTCCAACACCCTTCCCGGCAAGCTCGGTGAGGGCCGCTTCGCGTCCGCCGACTTCCTGCGCGAGATCCAGGGCCTGTCCGCCCACTTCCGCGCCCTGCGCATCGACGGCGAGGACTACCGCCACCGCGGCCTGCCCGAGGCCCCGCCCCCGTACAGCGACGAGCAGGTCACCCGGGCCGCCCACGCCACCCCGGGCGCCTCGCTCGACGCCTTCCCGCAGGTGCTGGAGCACCTCGCCCGCGTCCACCCCAGCCGCTACGGCGCGCTGACAGACGGCCTGCGGGCCGTCTGCCTCACCGACGTCCGGGCGGTGCCCGACCAGTCGACGGCCCTCAGGCTCGTCGTGCTCGCGGACCGGCTCTACGACCGTGAAGTCCCGGTGCTCGCCTCCGGGCTGCCGTTCGACCGCCTGTTCAGCGAGGAGATGCTGAACGGCGGCTACCGCAAGAAGTACTTCCGGGCGATCTCCCGCCTCACCGCCCTGGCCCGGGACGCCAAGGGACTCGTCCAGCCGAACTGAGAACTGACGGCCCTTTACCCGATCGGTTCCCCCAAGATCAAGAGCGGGTTCCGGCCACCCCACCCGCACCCTTCAGCCTCTCTTCAGCTCGAAACGTTAAGTTAACCCTGCAAACAACTTTGCCGGGCTAAGGTGTTTCTTGACTAGTCATTGACCAACCGTTGGTCTGGACTAGAGACAGGCTGGAGACGCGAATTACCTGAAGGGGGGCACATGTTCCGAGGTACGACCGTACGGACCGCACTCGGGCTCCTCACCGCCGCCCTTCTCGCCCTCCAGCTCTTCGCACCCACCGCGTCCTTCGCAAGCGCGCACACCGGCCGTCAAGCAGAGGCCAAAGCTCAGCCCGGATTCAAGCTTCCCGGCAAGGCGTTGCGCGACGAGACCGCCGCGCAGCGTCACTGCGACCCCGCAGGCGACCCGACCGGTCCCCTGCGCACCCGCGACCGGCATCGCGCCGTCGATGTCGCCCCCGAGGGACCCGAACGCCCCACGCAGGCACCGGATCCGTCGGCCGCACCCCACCCCGTGCCCAGCGCGCCCCGGCTGTCGAGACCCCCGACAGCCCACTCCCCGGCCGCACTCCAGGTCTTCCGCTGCTGACAGCAGCGCAGTCCCCCCACTTCTGTCATGTACGTCCGACGCGCCGCCCTGGCGCGCCAGGAGGAGTCACCACATATGCAGCCCCTCATCGACAACGCCCGCACGTTCGGACAGCGCCCTGAGGAGTTCGCCAGACTGGCCGAAGGCCAGTCGCCGCAGGTCCTGTTCATCACCTGCTCCGATTCCCGGGTCGTCCCGGCTCTGATCACCGGCGCCCGGCCCGGCGAGCTCTTCGAGCTGCGCACCGCGGGCAACATCGTCCCCCCGTACGCCTCCGAGCACCCCACCAGCGAGGCGGCCACCATCGAGTACGCCGTGGAGGTGCTGGGCGTCCGCGACATCGTGGTCTGCGGGCACTCGCACTGCGGCGCCGTCGGCGCCCTGGTCCGCGGCGACGACCTGACCGCCGTACCGGCCGTGCGCGACTGGCTCACGCACGCGACGCCGCGCCCCACCGGCGCGGTCGAGGACCCGTGCGTGGCCGAGGGCGTGCAGAACCACGTCCTGGCCCAGGTCCTGCGCCTGCGCTCCTACCCCTTCATCGACAAGAAGCTGGCGGAGGGTCAACTCACCCTGCACCCCTGGTACTACGAGGTTCACACGGGATCGGTCCTGACCCACGACGTGTCCTGCGACACCTTCCGCGCGCTGTGAGGCCGGCCATGGAGAAGCAGACCAGGTTCCCCCACCTGCGGCAGGACTTCGCCGCGTCCCTCGTCGTCTTCCTCGTCGCCCTGCCCCTGTGCGTGGGCGTCGCCGTGGCCTCCGGTGTCCCGGCGGAGCTCGGACTTGTCACCGGCATCGTCGGCGGCATCATCACCGGCCTCATGCGGGGCAGCAGCCTCCAGGTCTCCGGACCGGCGGCCGGCCTGACCGTGCTCGTCTACGAGGCGGTGACCGAGTTCGGACTGCCCGCGCTCGGCGTGATCGTGCTGGCCGCCGGCCTGTTGCAGCTCGCCATGGGCGCCCTGAAGCTGGGGCGCTGGTTCAGGGCGATATCCGTCTCGGTCGTCGAGGGCATGCTGGCCGGTATCGGCCTCGTGATCATCGCGGGCCAGCTGTACGCGGCGGCCGGCCTCAAGGCTCCGTCCTCCGGTCTCGACAAGATCATCGGGCTGCCCGGGGCCGCCGCCGACGCGCTCGGCAGCACCGCGGCACTCGCCTCGCTCGCGATCGGCGCGGGCACCATCGCGGTGATGGTGCTGTGGAAGAAGCTGCCGAAGAAGGCGCAGACGGTTCCGGGCGCGCTCGCCGCGGTCGTCCTGGCCACGCTGATCACGCTCGCGTTCAGCCTGCCGGTCGCCACCGTCGAGGTGAACGGCCTGCTGGACTCCATCCAGCCGCCGGGCACCGAGGCCTTCGGCGAACTGGCCAACCCGGCCCTCCTCGGCACGATCCTCGCCTTCACCCTGATCGCCTCCGCCGAGAGCCTGTTCAGCGCCGCCGCGGTGGACCGGCTGCACGACGGTCCGCGCACCGAGTACGACAAGGAGCTGATGGCCCAGGGCGCCGGCAACGCGGTGTGCGGGGCGCTCGGCGCGCTGCCGATGACCGCGGTCATCGTGCGCAGCTCCGCCAACGTCCAGGCGGGCGCCAAGACCAAGGCGTCCCGGGTGATGCACGGTGTGTGGCTGCTGCTGTTCGCCGCGCTGCTGCCGTCGACGCTGGCGCTGATCCCGCTGCCCGCGCTGGCCGGCATCCTGGTGCACGCCGGCTGGAAGCTGATCCCCTTCCGCGGGGTCGTCTCGCTGTGGCGGGGGCACCGCGGTGAGGCGCTGATCCTGGTGATCACGGCGGTGTCCATCGTCGCGGTGAACATGTTCGAGGGCGTGTTGATCGGTCTGGCCTTGTCCGTGGTCAAGACCGCCTGGCAGGCCTCGCACCTCAAGATGGAGATCGTCGACAAGGGCGCCGGCCCCGTCCAGGCGTACCTGTCGGGCAACGCGACCTTCCTGAGGCTGCCGAAAATACTCGACAGTCTGGAGGCGCTGCCCCAGGACCGCCCGGTCGAGCTGGACCTGTCCGGGCTGCACCACCTGGACCACGCCTGCCGTACGGCACTGGAGAACTGGGCCGAGCGGCACAGCGCGGTCGGCACCGAACCCGTGCGGGTCACCGCGCTGGAACCGGGGCGGCTCACCACCGCGTCGTGAACCCTCAGGTGCCCGGTCCGGAGCCGCTCATGGCCCCGGACCGGGCGCCGGGCATATCGTTGCAGGAGCAGACAGAGCGGACCTCTGGACGAGGAGGCCGGGATGCTCCAGGAACTGTTGACGGCGGCTGTGGCGACCGGTACCGCGGGCGTGGTCTACGTCGCCTCGGCGGCGCGGGTCGTCAAGCAGTACGAGCGCGGGGTGGTCTTCCGGCTCGGGCGGCTCGCCGGACACGTACGGCCGCCGGGTTTCACGCTGGTGATCCCGTTCGTGGACCGGCTGCACAAGGTGAACATGCAGATCGTCACGATGCCGGTGCCGGCCCAGGAGGGCATCACCCGCGACAACGTGACGGTGCGGGTGGACGCGGTCGTGTACTTCAAGGTGGTCGACGCGGCGAACGCGCTCGTCCAGGTCGAGGACTACCGGTTCGCCGTCTCGCAGATGGCGCAGACCTCGCTGCGTTCGATCATCGGCAAGAGTGATCTGGACGACCTCCTCTCCGACCGCGAGAAGCTCAACCAGGGCCTGGAGCTGATGATCGACAGCCCGGCCGTCGGCTGGGGCGTGCAGATCGACCGCGTCGAGATCAAGGACGTCTCCCTGCCGGACACGATGAAGCGCTCCATGGCCCGGCAGGCCGAGGCGGACCGTGAGCGGCGGGCCCGGATCATCAACGCGGACGCCGAACTCCAGGCGTCGAAGAAGCTCGCCGAGGCCGCGCAGCAGATGCAGGACACGCCCTCCGCACTCCAACTGCGGCTGCTGCAGACGATCGTGGCGGTCGCCGCCGAGAAGAACTCGACGCTGGTCCTGCCCTTCCCGGTGGAGTTGCTGCGCTTCCTGGAGCGGGCACAGGAACACCCCGCCGACCAGTCACGGGAGCACCCGGCCGACCGGTGACACGTTCTACGCGCGTGTTCCCGTGGCTGACCAGTAGGTGGTAGACACGGCGGGGTCACAGGTTCCTGTCCGCCAGCAGGAAGGTCGTCACCCCATGTCCGAACCCACCGAGACCGCCGCTTCCTCCCGCCGCCAAGTGCTCGCCCGCACCGGCGCGTTGGGCGTCTCGATCGCCTTCGCCGGAAGCCTCTCCGAACTCTTCGCGGGCACCGCCGCCGCGCAGACCCTCGGTCACACCGGCTACGGCCCCCTGGTCCCCGATCCCAGGGGCCTGCTCGACCTGCCGAAAGGATTCCGCTACCGGGTCCTCTCCCGTGAGGGCACCCCGCTGCGCTCCGGTGAGGGCCAGGTCCCCTCGAACCACGACGGCATGTCGGCCTTCCCCGGCAGACACGGCCGCGTCCACCTGGTCCGCAACCACGAGAACCGCAACACCGCCGCGATTCCCGTCCCGACGGTCGAGGGCCTCACCTACGACCCGGCGGGCAAGGGCGGTTGTACGGCCCTGACGCTGGACTCCCGCGGCGACGTGCTGTCGGAGCGGGTCGCCATCGCCGGTACCGCCGTCAATTGCGCGGGCGGTCCCACGCCTTGGGGCACCTGGCTGACCTGCGAGGAGACCGAGGACAAGGCGGGCACCAACGGCTACACCAAGGACCACGGCTTCATCTTCGAGGTCGACGCGGCCGACCCGCGCCGCTCCGGCGCCGTCCCGCTGACCGCGATGGGCCGCTTCCAGCACGAGGCGATCGCCGTCGACCCCCGGCGCGGCGTCGTCTACGAGACCGAGGACGCCTTCCTGAGGCCCTTCGGCCTCTTCTACCGCTTCCTGCCCGACCGGCCGCTGGGCGGCCTCGGTTCGCTGCGCGCGGGCGGCCGACTCCAGGCGATGCGCGTGCCCGGCGTCCCCGACCTCTCCTCGATCCAGGAGACGGGCGCCTGCTTCGACGGTGTCGAGTGGGCCGACGTACCGGACCCGCTCGCCGCCGAAACCCCCATCCGGCTCCAGGACTTCGGCCCGAGGGGCATCACGCACGCGCAGAAGCTGGAGGGCTGCTACTGGGGCGGCACGAGCGTCTACTTCGTGTCGTCGTTCGCCCGCAGCGCGGAGGGTTCGGCGGCCGACCACTACGGCCAGATCTGGCGCTACGACCCGTCGGCGCGCCGCCTGACCCTGGTGGTCGTCTTCGGCCCGGACACCGACGTCCAGCTCCCCGGCGAGTCCCCGGACAACATCTGTCTCACCCCCAGCGGCGGCCTGATGGTCTGCGAGGACGGCAACGGCGCCCAGCACGTCTACGGCGTCACCCGGCGCGGCGAGGTCTACCCGATGGCCCGCAACCGCCAGGACATCGGCACTCCTCAGGAGCCGGAGTGGGGCGAGTTCGCGGGCGTCACCTTCTCCCCGGACGGCAGGACGATGTACGTCAACTGCTACAGGCCCGGGACGACGTTCGCGGTGACGGGACCCTGGCGCGGGTAGCCGCGCCGGTGGCGCGGGAGCCCGGGCGGCAGGGCCCGGCTCCCGTGTCGCGGCCCCGGCCGCCGCGCCGCAGGATCGAGGAACCGACCGGAAGGGGTGCCCCGTGGGCGAGAAGCGCGCGAAGTCCCGCACACGCGAGGAGCCGGACCTGCGCGGGCTGCTGCGTGTGCCCGGCGGCGAGCCGGTCGACCTGAGCGGGTACGACACCCGGGCGGCCACCGCCGGCCCCGGGGACAAGTCCGCGGGCCGGGCGGCCACCGCGGCGATCGGCGCGCACCTCGCCGGCCTCCAGGAACGCCTGTGGGCGGCGGGCACGGCGGGTGACCGGCGCCGGGTCCTGCTGGTGCTCCAGGGCATGGACACCAGCGGCAAGGGCGGCACGGTCAAGCACGTCGCCGGGTACTTCGCCCCGTCCGGCTGCCGTGTCCGCGCGTTCCAGGCACCCACCCCCGAGGAGCGCCGGCACTCCTTCCTGTGGCGCGTCGAACAGGCCCTTCCGCACCCCGGCGAGATCGGCGTCTTCGACCGCTCGCACTACGAGGACGTCCTGATCGCCCGCGTCCGCGCGCTAGCCCCGTCCGCCGAGATCGAACGCCGCTACGACCGGATCAACCGCTTCGAGCGGTCCCTGGCCGGCGACGGCGTGACCGTGGTCAAGTGCTTCCTGCACCTCTCCTACGACGAGCAGCGCCGCCGTCTGCTCAAACGCCTGGACCGGCCGGACAAGCGCTGGAAGTTCAGCCCGTCCGACATCGACGACCGCGCGCTGTGGCCCGCGTACCAGCGGGCGTACGAGATCGCCCTGGAGCGCTGCTCCACGCCGGACGCCCCCTGGTACCTGGTCCCGGCGGACCGCAAGTGGTACCGGAACTGGGCGGTGAGCCGACTGCTCCTGGAGCACCTCAGGGCGCTGGACCCGCACTACCCGAAGGCGGACTTCGACGTGGCCGAGTGCCGTGAGCGGCTGCTGGCGGACCCGCCCCACTGAACCGGCCGCGACGGGGTACCCGACCCGCATGACCGAGAATCCCCACGTCAGCGGCTCGTACTGGCTCCAGACCGCGCCCGGCCCGGACCGGCCCGCGCTGGCGGATGACCTCACGGTGGACGTGGCCGTCATCGGCGCCGGAGTGGCCGGGCTGAGCACGGCCTGGGAGCTGACGCGGGCCGGGAAGCGCGTGGCCGTGCTGGAGGCCGGCCGGGTCGCGGCCGGCGTCACCGGGCACACCACCGCCAAGGTGACCGCGCTGCACACCCTGATCTACGACAAGCTGCGCCGCACCCGGGGCCCCGAGGGGGCGCGGCTGTACGCCCGCTCGCAGTCCGAGGCGATCGAGCGCGCCGCGCAGATCGCGGACGAGCTGGGCGTCGACTGCGACTGGGAACGCCGGAGCGCGTACACGTACGTCTGTGACGCGGGCCGGGTGGAGGAGCTGCGGGCCGAGGCGCGGGCCGCCCACGAGGCCGGGCTGCCGGCGTCGTTCGTGACGGAGACCGGGCTGCCGTTCCCGGTGGCGGGCGCGGTGAAGGTGACCGGGCAGGCGCAGTTCCATCCGCGCACGTACCTGCTGGCGCTCACCGACGACCTGGTCGCGCGGGGCGGGCAGGTGTACGAGCACACCACGGTCGTCGGCCTGGAGGAGGGCGAGCCGTGCCGGCTGACCACCGACACGGGCGTGACGGTGACCGCCCGGGACGTCGTGGTCGCCACGCACTACCCGCTCTTCGACCGGGCCCTGCTGTTCGCCCGGCTCTCCCCGCGCCGCGAGCTGGTCGTCGCCGGGACGATCGCCGCCGACCGGGACCCGGACGGCATGTACATCACTCCGGACGAGGGCACCCGCTCGGTGCGTACCGCGCCGCACGGCGAGGACCGGCTGCTCATCGTCACCGGGGAGCACTTCACCCCCGGCACCGGCAACACCCGGGCCCGCTTCGAGCGCCTGTCCGACTGGGCCGCCGAGCACTTCCCCGACGTCACGCTCACCCACGCCTGGGCCACCCAGGACAACGACCCCACGGACACCGTGCCGCTGGTCGGCCTGTTCCACCCGGGCGCCCACCACACCTACGTCGCCACCGGCTTCGGCGGCTGGGGCATGAGCGGCGGGATGATGGCGGGCCGGCTGCTCACCGCCCAGATCACCGGCGAGCAGTGCGCGTGGAGCGAGCTGTACGACCCGCGCCGGCTGCGCTCGGCCGTGCGCGAGGCCCCGTCGTTCCTGAAGACCCAGGCCGAGGTGGCCCGCCACTTCGTCGGCGACCGGCTGCGGCCCGCACCGCCGGTCGAGTCCCTGCCGCCCGGCGAGGGCGCCGTCGTCCGCGTCGGCGGCGAACGCCTCGCGGTGTACCGGGACGAGGCCGGTCACCCGCACGCCGTCTCCGCGCGCTGCACCCACATGGGCTGCCTGGTCGCCTTCAACGCCGCCGAACGCGCCTGGGAGTGCCCCTGCCACGGCTCCCGCTTCGACACGGACGGCAAGGTGGTCCAGGGCCCGGCGGTCCGGCCGCTGGAGCAGCGGGACATCTGAGCGGGACCCGGGTGGGGGCGCCGGGCGGCGGGACACCGACGAGTTCCTCCACGGCCGGCGGCTGCCGGGTCACGTCTCCCACGGGGCGGCACTCGGCCGCCGCGCGGATCGCCTCGCCGAGCACGGTTCCGGCGCGGCGCCGAGCGGGTGACCTCTCCGACGGGTCGGCACCCCTGGAAAAACCGATCACCATACCGTCGTACCGTGATCACTCCCGTACGCCGTGTCACGGTCGCCTGCGTCCTGAGCGCCACCCTCGCCGCCCTCGCCGGGTGCGGCACCGCCCAGGCCCCGCGGGCCGCCCGGCCGGCCCCTTCCGCGCCCTCCGCCGTGCCGTCCCGGCCGCCCACGCTCGCTCCCGGCCCCGCCGGCCTGACGCCCGTCTTCGAGAACGGCCCGCGCACGCACGGCAGGACGGTCGCGCTCACCTTCGACGCCGACATGACCGCCGGCCAGGGCCGGCGGGCCGCGGCGGGCGAGCGGTTCGACAATCCGCGGCTGATCGCCGCCCTGCGGGCGCTGAAGGTGCCGGCCACGGTGTTCATGACCGGCCGGTGGGCCGAGCAGTACCCGGCGCAGGCCCGCTCCATCGGCCGGGACCCGCTCTTCGAGGTCGCCAACCACTCCTACAGCCACTACGCCTTCACCGACGACTGCTACGGCCTGCCGACCGTGCCGAAGGACGCGATGCGCGCGGACGTGGAGCGCGCGTACGGCGCCTTCCGCGAGGCCGGGGTGCCGGATCCGATGCCGTACTTCCGTTTCCCCGGCGGGTGCTACGACCGGCGGGCCCTGAAGGCGCTGACCCCGGCCGGTGTCACCGCCGTGCAGTGGGACGTGGTCGGCGGGGACGCGTTCGCGACGGACGCGGACGCCGTCGCCCGGCAGGTGCTGGAGGGGGTGCGGCCGGGTTCCGTGGTCGTCATGCACTGCACGACGAGCGCCGCCCCGACGACCGAGCGGGCGGTACGGACGATCGTCCCCGAGCTGCGCCGGCGCGGCTTCCGGTTCGTGAAGGTGTCCGAGCTGATCGGGGCCGCGGGCGACCGGCGCTGACCGTCCTACGCTGGACACATGAGCGAGGACGACTACTGCCTGATCGACGCGGCCCGGCCGCCCAGGGCCGACGGGCCGCCGTACGCGGAGTGCGTACTGTGCGGGAAGCCGACGGAGTACCCGGAGTCCTACAAGGGCATCACGCTGTGCCCGGTCTGCGAGTGGCAGGAGGCGCAGCGGACGGCGTGCTCAGGGTGACCGGCGGGAGCCGGAGGACATCACGGCGTGGGGCCGGTACGGACCGGTCGGGCCTGCTCACGTCCGCGCGGCGGAGCCGCACACCGGCGCCGCCCCGTGCCCGTGAGGTTGGCAGACTGTGCCCGTGAGCCATGACGTGACGCCCGTGAATGACAGCCCCTTCCGGTCCGAACCCAGCACCCGCGATCACGCCCCGCAGTTCGTGCTGCCGCTGGTCGTCCGGATCGAGAAGGGCGCGCCCCCTGCCCGTACCGACGCCCTGGAGACCGCCGCCCGGGCCGTGCTCGTCCTGCTCGGCGACGAGCGGTCGGCCGGTGAGGGTGAGTGGGCGGGGGCCGTGCGGGACTGGCAGGACGCCCGGATCCGCAAGGTGGTGCGGCGGGCCCGCGGGGCCGAGTGGCGGCGGGCCGAGGCGCTGCCCGGGATCACGGTGTCGGGGAAGTCGGCGGAGGTACGGGTCTTCCCGCCCGTGCCGCTGGACGGCTGGCCCAAGGACCTGGCACGGCTCCAGGTGTCCGGGACCGACCTCGACGATCCCGAGCCGCCGGTCGACGCGGACCCCTCGGCACCCGTGCTCTGGCTGAACCCGGACCTGGACATGTCGGCCGGCAAGGCGATGGCGCAGGCCGGTCACGGCGCCCAGCTCGCCTGGTGGGGGCTGTCGGACGAGGAACGGCACGACTGGCGCGACGCGGGCTTCCCGCTCGCGGTGCGCACCGCCGACCCCGGCCGCTGGGATGAACTGACCACCAGTGGACTGCCGTTGGTCCGGGACGCCGGTTTCACCGAGATCCCCGCCGGGTCCAGCACGGTGGTCGCGGACCATCCGGCGCTGCGGTGATCCGTCCCGACGGCCGGGGTGAACGGGCACCCGCACCCGCACCCAGCGCTCGGTGCCGCACCGCACCGCGCGCCCGGCTTCGCCCCCGCGCGCGCCGGGACTGACGCGGCGCGGAGTGTGCGCGCGCCAGCCGTACGAGGCGTGGCCCGACCGTCCGGAGCGGGACCGTCCGGAGCGGGACCGTCCGGAGCGGGGGCTTCTCCGGGTGCTCCGGGTGCTCCGGGTGCTCCGGGGTGATCACGGGTGATCCGGGCGGCACGGTGCCGAGGGCGACCGCGCGACGTCTTCCTCCCCGTGAGTCCCTCCGGGGTTCTGAACGCCACGGCCCCCGTCCGCGTATCTCCTGGCGCCGGGCCGAGCGACACCACGGACCACGCGGCACGGACCCTGCGTCGGCCGGCGCCCCGGACCCGAAGCTCAAATGTTGCTCTGAACGTTCCCGCCGCGGGGTTCGGGCGCGGATGCCGGGGCCATACCCCCGTCACGCGTCACGCCCGGGGAGGCGACACCGCACAGCCGGAGGAAGCCGAAGAGGGGACCATGGAGCGACTGGGGACGGGCATCGGATGGCGGCCGGAGATCGCGGACGCCGTGGAGCGCATGCCGGGCATCGACTGGGTCGAGGTCGTGGCCGAGAACGTGTGCCCGGGGCACCTCCCGCCGTCGCTGCTGCGCCTGCGCGAACGCGGGGTCACGGTGGTCCCGCACGGCGTCTCCCTCGGCCTCGGCGGCGCGGACCGCCCCGACCGCGACCGGCTTGCGGCCCTCGCCGAACGGGCCGAGGCGCTGGGCTCACCGCTGGTCACCGAGCACATCGCGTTCGTCCGGGCCGGCGGCCCGCTGACCGCGTCCCCCCTCCTGGAGGCCGGCCACCTGCTGCCCGTGCCGCGCACCCGCGACGCCCTCGACGTGCTGTGCGAGAACGTCCGTGTCGCGCAGGACGCGCTGCCGGTACCGCTGGCCGTGGAGAACATCGCCGCGCTGATCTCCTGGCCCGGTGAGGAGATGACCGAGGGGCAGTTCCTGTACGAGCTGGCCGACCGCACCGGCGTACGGCTGCTCATCGACGTGGCGAACCTGCACACCAACCACGTCAACCGCGGCGAGGACCCGGCCGAGGCGCTCGCCGACCTGCCCCTGGAGGCCATCGCGTACGTCCATGTCGCGGGCGGCTTCGAGCGCGACGGCGTCTGGCACGACAGCCACGCCCACCCGGTCCCCCGCCCGGTCCTCGACATCCTGACCGACCTCGCGTCCCGCGTCTCCCCGCCCGGTGTGCTGCTGGAGCGCGACGAGAACTTCCCCGCGCCGGCCGAGCTGGAGAGCGAGCTCGGAGCGATCCGGGACGCCCTGGAGAAGGGCGACGCGAAGGGCGGCGCGAAGGGCGGCGCGAAGGGCGGCACATCTTCCGGAACCCGGGCCTGCGGCACCGGCACCGGCACCGGCTCTGCGTCCGCTGCGGCCACCGCCCCGGCTCCGGCCGACGACCTCACCCGTCAGCGCCTCGCCCTCGCGCAGACGGCCCTGCTGTCCGCGCTGGTCGCGGGCACCCCCGTCCCGGAGGGCTTCGACCGGGTGCGGCTGGGCGTGCAGGCCCGGGCGCTCGCGGCGAAGCGGGCGGACGTCGTGGCCAAGGTCGCCCCCGAACTCCCGGCCGTCCTGGGCGCCGCCTACCGTCCGGCCTTCCTCGCCTACGCCCACGGCCGCCCGATGGCGCACGGCTACCGCCGGGACGCCCTGGACTTCGCCGAACAGGTCCTGCTGGCCGGGCGGGTGGAGGACGCGGGCGTGCGGCGGCAGCTGCGGGAGTGGTGGCTGGAGCGGTCGGGTCCGGCACCGAGGTCGCAGCGCCCGGCGGCGCGGCTGGCGCGCGCCACCCGGCGGGTGCTGCTGCGGCGTTGATCGAGCCCACGGCGAACACTGCCGGTCCGACACCGGCTTGGACGTGCCGAACGCCCGAGCCCGACGACCGGCAGCGGTGGCTCTCGACGCTGACCGCGGCCCAAGAGGCCGACCGCGACGGGCAGTTCGCCGGCATCCTTCCGCCGGCGCACAGCCCGGTGCTCTCCGTCGTCGCCCAGGTACGGTCCGCACCCGCGACGCGCTCGTCCGCGCCCTCGCCGACGACGCCGACCCGACCGTGCTGGACCACATCACGGTCCTGGAGGCCACCGGCCACGTCGACTTCGACGCGCCGGCCCGGGACATGGCGGCCGGCGGCATGCCCCCGCCGGCCAACTCACCGGCGTCCCGCACCTCCTGACCGCGTCCTTCGCCCACCGGAACGTCACATACCGACAACACTCCGCCCGGATGGTGAAGCAGGCATGGCGTCGCACGCACCGGGTCGCATAGAAAATTGCATATGTTCTGGGCCCTTCTTCTGCTGATGGCCTGGGCCGCCGCCGGCACGGCGTGTACGCGGCTGTGCCTGGCCGCCGTACACGCGGCGGCCGTCGACGCGGGCGCGGGCCGGGCACACGATCTGACGCTGTACGAGGCCGCCTTCCTGTCCGGCGGCCCCCGCCGGGTCGCCGATCTGACCCTTGTCTCCATGGCGCGCCAGCGGCGGCTGCTGCTCGCCCGCACCGGCTGGGCGACCGTCGTCGACCCGCGCGGGAGGGACGACATGGAACGGTCGGTGATAGGCGCCATCGGGCCGGAGGGCCAGTCGCGCATCGCCCCGGTGCGGGCCGCCGCGGCCACCGCGGACGCCGTGCACGGCATCGCCGACCGGCTGGTCAGCGCGGGGCTCGCCGTCCCCGACGGCGCCCGGGCGGGGGTCGTCTCCGGGATCCGCCAGGTGCGGCTGGCCGCGGTGGCCGTCGTCGTGCTGGGCGCCGTCGCCCTGCTGACGCCCGTCCAGTCGGACATGCCGCGCGTTCTGGTCGCCCTGTGGTTCGGGCTGCCCCTCGCCCTCAGTCTCAGCTGCCTCGCCATCGCGCAGATCGAGGTGCACCCGTACTCCCGCTGGGCCTCGCCGGCGGGTCAGCGGCTGCTCGGCGCGCTGACCCGGCGCGCCGCCGGGGACGACCGTACGGATCTCACGTCCGTGGCCGTCCACGGCATCCGCGCGGTCGGCGAACCGGACCTGCGCGCGGCGTTCGCCCACAGCGAGCCACAGTACTGGCGCGCTTAGCGGCGCCCCGGGGGCGCACGGGAGCATTGGGGCCGACACCGGCGGGCGGTGCTTGCCTCGGCCAACGGGCGGACGAACCATCCCTTTTGTTGCTTCCGTGCACCGAAGGGATACGCGATGAGAGCCCCCGCCCTCTACTCGGCCGCCGGGTCCTTGCTCCTGACCGCGCTCACCGCCGGCCCCGCGGCCCCCGCCGGCGGCGCGCCGGCGGTCCCGGGTGGAAGGACAAGGCCACCGGACGCACCTACGCCCTGGTCAGCCAACGCGAACGCA